>DATDWB010000001.1:0-18421 GCA_035289845.1 Candidatus Nanoarchaeia archaeon
GGGGGGGGGGTGATCGTTAAAACATCCCAAGATTTTTTTGTTTCAGGATTGACGTTTTGGGAAAAAATACAAACCAAAAAAACATATGCAACTATTGTAGGTGGTTTAACCTTAGGTTTTATTTTATTGATTATTTTTATGAACATTTATAATATCAAACTACTTAAAAAAAACACAACGCTACTTAGAAAAAACAGAACAAGCCTAAATAATTTAATACGAAAGTAGATTAGAAAAACAGTTAGAAAAATTAAGCGTAAAGAAATATCTACTCCGCCTTATAAAACTCATGCTTCTTATTTATCAACAAAGTCATATCAGGAGTAACTTTGGCATAAGCCACATAAGTTAATGGAAGGTATAAATTTACAAAAGTTTTAACTTGCTTTTTAGTCATCCCCTGGCCACTGCTTTGAATCAATTCTCGTTCCTGCTGCCACCTCCATTGGAAATGCAGATCCATGGAATCGGGCTTCAGCATTATTAAATAATCCAAATACTTCCATAATTTTTGGTAAGATCTAAGATAATCCAGCATTACCTGATAATTGTTAGGTGAAGCATAAATTTTGCCCCAAAAATTATTTTTTTTGAGAATTTTAACCAATTCATTTAGACTGACTACCGGAATTCCAATACACCACCCTTCAAAAATTACAAAATCCGGCCGTTTATTAACTTTAATTTTTTCTTTAATCACGTCTCCGTTCCCGTTATGCAAAGATTTGTCAAATAGCGGCAGGGCAAACCTTTTACCGGCTTTAATTTTTTTAAAGGTTTGATTCAAATAACTTATCCGGTGTGAACCGGGCATCCCCCTAACTTTATAGAAGGGATTGCCTTTATTTTTACGGGCTAATATTTTCCGCCGGGAATAGGGAAGATAAAAATCATCTATAGAAAAAGTTTCCACCCGAAAACCTTTCTTCTCCAGATCTTGTTTAAGATACCTGGCTAAAGTTGATTTGCCCGTACCTTGGCCGCCCTGAATGGCAATCAGTTTAGTATTTGGGGGGGGATGCAGCTTTAAAATCTGACTAATAAGTTTACCCAGAACCTGGGATTTTTCTTTGGAATTAAATAAGTCTATCTTAGGCATAAAGGTAGTAATATCTTAAGAGTTAAATAATTTATTGTATGTGACGGCTCTGTCCTAAATCTAATTTTGTGGTCACACCATTCGCTCTTAGGAGGTATAATCGTAATCGATCCACCCCGTAGGGGGCAACCCACCGGCTCGAAACTCATACATTTTTAAGACGTCCCGCTCATCTTAAGGGGCGACCACAAACACTTAGGACAGAGCCGTATGTGACAAAGAAAACCAACCCCGTTCTACATAAGACCAACCCTAATCCACAACCTTATTATATCTTAAATCATTCTTAATTTTATGGCCTTAAATAAATTGCAGCAATTAGCCCGCAAGTATCGCAAACCGGCACAAGATATCCTCCCCCTATTTTACACCCGCTGGTCGCCCAGGTCTATGACCGGAGAAAAAATGACTGAAAAAGATCTTCTGCCCCTATTTGAAGCTGCCCGATGGGCTCCTTCTTCCTACAACGGCCAGCCCTGGAGATTTGTGATAGCCTTAACTCAAAAAGATAAAGACCAATTTATGAATTTTCTGGGAGATTTTAACCAGCAATGGTGTAAAAAAGCTTCGGCTTTAGTGGTAATCTGTTCTCAAAAGAATTTTGAATATAATAATAAACCCAACCGCCATCATTCTTTTGATACCGGTTCAGCGTGGTGCTCACTAGCTTTAGAAGGAGCAAGAAGGGGGTATGTAGTGCATGGTATGGCTGGATTTGAGGCTGATAAAGCCAGAACAGAACTTAAAATTCCGGAAAGATATGAAGTTGAAGCCATGTGTGCTATTGGAAAATTAGATAAGCCGGAAAATCTTCCCCCAGAAATAGCTAAAAGTGAAACCCCTAACCACAGAAAAAAACTCCCGGAAATAATCAGCTGGGGTAAGTTTACTTGGAAATAGAATAAGTTGACGGTTAAAGAGGATTATAGAGAACTTTGCAAAATTAGATGATTTATTAGCAAAGTTCTAAAGAGAAGTTTGAAATAGTCGTAATTTTGACCTTAAACAAACAATATATTAACCAAAATTACTTTTTTTCAAACTTCTCTATAAGTCTTGGTTCAGAGAATCTAATTTTATTTACCTAATATTATTTATGATGCCCCAACACATACTTATCAATTATTTTAACTGCCACTTGAGGCTCCTGAGCTTTACCCCTATAGCCTCCCAGCGGATTAATCAACCAAATTAAAGGATTAACTCGCCCGACTCCATGATAAATATTTTCTGGTCTGAATATATTACTGCCTAAGACCCAATCTTCCGGGGCGGCGATGTATTCAGCCGCGATAGAATTAATTTCCGCCAGCAGTAGCCTGGATTTTTCAGTATATATTTTATCCTCTGCTAGAGGGCCAGTATGCAGTTCCACAGTTTCGTTAGGTACACCATATTCGCCCATCCCTGCAATCATCCTTAAACTCATAGGAACATGAAAAGTGTTCGCGCTGCCTTCCAGTTTTAGTTTTTCCCGAACTAATTCTTCCAGGGGGAGATAATCACGGTTGCGGAAAGTATTAGGAAATTCTATCTTAAACCGTACATCATAATAAAATTCTCCATATTCCGAAGCGTAAGAAAAATTAGAATCATCCTCAGTTATTATAGCTGCACCATAAGAGGCTACAGTTTCCCTTAATCTTTGTTCTAATTGCTCTTTATCATTTACCCGAATAAGAAAAGCTGGACCAAAATCCTTGCCGCAGGAATGATTTAAGAAGTAACCAGTTTTAGGGTTAGGATTAACTTTAAGCAAATCCTCAGCGGTTATTTTTTCATCTACTTCTTTATACTTCCCAAAATTAGGGTCATTAATATCTGAAATAAACCTTTTTTTAGGAGTTACACTAAACCCCGACCATTCCCCATGACCAAAAGTAACAATAGATTGAATTTGGGGGTCATTTAATACCCGCAGATAATCCTCTTTAGTTGCTCCTTCAATAACTATATTTGCTCTCTGCCCTAAGGCACTTTCAACCCGATTAATATAAGCAGGTAAAAGAAGTTCAGCAAACGGTTTAAGATCATCATCGGTTATTTGGCCAAGTTTACTTAGAAGTCTGCTGGCAGTGTCGCTATTTATAAGCAAGGAGTAAGGAGGCTTAGAGATCTCAGCCTTAATATCAGTAATAGTACTATCCTCCAAGACGGGATAACCATTAGTCCCATGACTGATCAAGATTGCCAAGCCATTATCTTCATACTTAGGCAGACCAAACTGCTTGAATAACAAATGACGGGAAGCTTCAAAAGACCCGTATAACAAAGCCATCCCCCCTAACACGGAAGCAGTTATCTTAGCCGTTTTTTTTAGAAAACGAAAAAATTTAGATTGCTGGGAAGGTAATGGAGGATTATAGTTCTCACTAATCAGTATTGCCTCAAAATTATTCACCATTTTTTTAGTCATCAAACAAAAATTGGGCCTAGCTGCACAATTAAAGCAACTTCTTTGAAGCAGTTACTATTTAAATATATTTTTTACATGAACTAAAACAGAATATTTGACTACTACAAAATAAAAAATAGTCTACTGTTTAAGTGGTCTGTCCAGAATAACACCATTTTGTATACTGGCGCCAAAAGAGGCGCATAAATTTACGAAGGAAATTTATAATCGCGCCGTGCTCCAGTATACAAACACATTCCATTCTGGACAGACCAATGTTAAGGATAAATTATTAAGCAGGTAATTACCCATCAGTAAACTTTATTTAAGATAATATATTTATACCATAGATGTTAGCTGAATTTTTGACCATTCTGGCAGGTATAATTGTTATTGTCACTTTATCAGAACTCATTATCAAATATTCAATTCTTCTGGCCCAGCATTATGGTATGTCGGGAACGTTTATTGGCCTTACTATCTTATCTCTCGGCACTAGCATTCCCGAAATAATGACCAGTTTGCTGGGAGGAATTCAAATATTGCAGGATAATACCTTGCGGCCAACCCTTTCCGGGTTGATTGTAGGGGCAAATATTGGGTCAGACATATTCCAACAAACTCTGGTTCTTAGCATTATCGCCATACTGGGGGGAATAGTGGTTGTAAGGAAAAATTTAAACCTAGAAGTTGGATCACTGATCTGTGCCTCTTTGATGGTATTATTATTTGCCCTAGATGGTAATATTTCCCGGCTGGAAGGATTAATTTTAATGATATCTTACCTGGGCTACTTAATTTTAATAAAACAAAGCAAAATCAGCCAGGAAATTAGCGTAAGTAATAATCTTAGTAAGAAAGGGATTATTCTTTCTTTCTCACTAATCATATTTTGTTTTGTGATTATAGGTTTTATGATGCAGAATATCCTTAAAGCAGCAGTAAGTCTAACTGGTTTGCTGCCAGTCAGCGCTTCCTTCTTAGGAATAGTTATGCTGGGGATAGCTTCGGCCCTGCCAGAACTTAGCACGTCCCTGATCGCGGTCTTAAAAAAGAAATCAGATATTTCAGCCGGGATATTATTAGGCAGCGGGATAACTAATTCCTTACTAGCTCTGGGATTAGGATCATTTATTTCCGGGTATATCATGCCTAAAGCGACCCTGTACTATGATCTGCCATTTAAGATAGCTTGCGCCGGATTAATTTACTTTTTCTTAAGCCGGGATGAAAAGATGGACCTAAAGGAAGCGGTGATCTTGATTGCTTTATTCTTCGGCTACTTAATAATTAGAACAATATATTTCCCAGCTGATCTTTAGGAGAATTAGGATGATTCATAAATTAAGAATAACTTGTTTAGCAATACTAATCTTAGTTGGGAGCATGACTTCGGCGGCGGCTTTAACCGTAAGTTTTTTTGAGGAGTTTCCGAATACAACCACCGTTAACAAGCTAGAATTAATTGAGTTTGATACTAGAATTTATGTTGCGGCTAAAAGTTTAGCTGAGTTTCAGATTTATGAGAATGAATATAAATCCAGCAATGCGCAGGTAACAGAAGTTATTTACTGGCCTGTTTTAGAGAAGGAAGAAGGATACTGGTTTTCACCTTGGTCAGAGCGAGAAAGTTTAGAAAGAATTTTTAGCGAGATTAAAAACCGAGAGAACACTAATAAATTAGAAGTTCTACTAGACTTGGAGCCTTCACTTAACAGAGCTAGATTATTTAATTTTCAGGATTTTAAGCACAATAAAATAAAAATAGAAGAATTTATTAGCAAGGCTGAAGAGTATAATATGTCAATTTTAACAGTAGAAAAGTCCTATATTCCGGACTGGCTCCTGGAAAGGCTGGGGCTATCTTTTTCGCCGGAAAAATACGGAAATCGTAAAATAAAAATGTATTATTCCAGTTACCGCCGAAAATTCCGGCCTAATTTCATAGTGGAAAACCTGTTGGAAAAGAAAGTAAAAAAGTATGCAGAACAGGGAATTAGTTTAGGTTTAGGATTGATTGCTCCAGGAATACATGAGGAAAAACATCGAGTTTCACCGAGGGAATTGGAGCAGGAGATTAAGATCGCTTCCAGCTATGGAATAGAGGAAGTGATTATATTTAGGTTGGAAGGGTTGACGGAGGAGTATAGGGACAGTATTAAAAACGCTGAGGAGGATACCACTTAAAAGTAAAAAAATAACCAAAAGTATTATAAATGATTATTGTTAGAACTATCTAAACCTTATATGAGGTAGGCGCTATGGCAGATGAAATAACCAATTTATTCAACCAATACCAAGCTTTACGGAAAGTAGTGGCTGACGAACAAGAAGCAGTCGAACACTCGAGAACTGAAGCTCAAAGAGTTACTGAAAACCTTAGCAAATTGGAACAGACTTTGAATGAAAGTAAGGAAGTTCTAAGAGGAACTGAAAAAGACTTAAGCGAAGTTATCTCTGCGCAAATTAAGGATCAAAAAACAATTTTATCCCGAGCGGAAGAAGCTTTAGCTGCGGGAAAAACAGAGTTGGCTTATTTAATCTCGACCGGACAAGAATCAAGAGTGACAGAAGAACAAATAGTAACAAATGAGCCCATTCCAATACTAAAAGCTAGACCCCAAAGAGCAGCACCAGAAATTGCAGTAAAACCAGGTCGAAATTGTTTATTTGGGATGAACAAACAAGGTGATATAGTGTGGACTTATGAATTCCCCTATTACCCAATTTACTCCCCAGGTGAAACTAGGATTTTTGTAGCAGATTATAAATCAGTAGTTTGTTTAGATCAAAATAATGGAACAATGATAGCACCATCTCTTCTGCTAGTAGAAGAATATAAAAGGATTGAAGCGCTGTTGCAGGATCAGGACATCCTATTTGTTGCCACTCAAGATTGTGTTTCAGCTTATGATATAACTGGTATTAGTCTAAACAAAATCTGGAAAGGAGAAATAAAAGATAGTTTTGAATTGGTTAAATCTGGACAACACTTATTTGCTTATGGTAATGGAGGATTGTCTGCTCTTGACTCCAGAACTGGAATAACAAAATGGACTATACTAAATTCAGGTTCAGGTAATCTCCCTCCCATGGATGTAATTGCCGGCGGTGCTAACGAAGACGAAGGTGTTTATATCGCAAGGAATATTTTCTCCGGAGAAATTATGAAAATAAACCCAGAGGGGGAAACTTTATGGACAATAAGCCGGGGTAGAGTTTATGTTCATAAAATTCAAGCTCATAACGAAACATTGTATGTTGCGGCTAAAAGCGGAGAGGTCACAGCTCTAGACACCAAGGATGGAAGGGAAAAGTGGAGAGCAAAAACAGATTATGAACCGGTTCTGCAAATAAATCCAACTGAGGAAAAAATAGAGCTGGTGAAAGTTAACATGGATTCTTCAAAATATCCAAAATTGATCTACTTAAATCCAGAAAATGGAGAATTAATTTAATTTCTGCGGACTATGTTTTTTTAACTTTCCTCACTACCCACCAGCCCAGTAAAATAATTATCCCATAAGGCAGGGCTACAAACAGCATAGTTAATAGGGTGTTAAAACTGTTAACCAACGAGCGTATCAATTGGGAAAGTTTTACTACCCCAATATTAAGATAGACTGATTGTTTCTCCACCAAAGTAAGATATACGGCTGAATAATCTACCCGCTCATCCACATTTCTTAGTGAATCTTCCAAATATTTTATCGTCCGCTCCTGCTCAAAAATCCGATCATTCAAATTTATTTTATCATTTATGTCTTGAGCCTCGGCATACATTGATTTATACCTAGCCAACCGTTCTTTCTCGACTGTTAATTCAATCTGCAAATTAGTATAACTTTCAGTTATATCCTGCTTGTTTTCATTAAAAGAAGTTACTTCACCCAATTCTTTAAATTGAGAAACTACCGCTGAATATTCAGCAGTTTCAACCTTTAATTGGTAGGTTCCATAATAATACCCGGATAATCCTTCCCCATAGCGATTAACATTTTCGTTCAGTAAAAAAGATTTAGTAGAGGAGATAATTGATTTAAGTTTATCTTCCGCAGCTTTAAACTCGCCCCGTTTTATCTCCGAAGCCAAGCTTAAGGCAGTGGTTATTTTTCTATCAGCTGATTCCGGGGCAAAGCCGGAATCGTAGCCCGGAGAAGGTATTCCTTTAGCATAAGCTGATTCTTCAGTAGCATAACTATCCCCCAATGCTCCAGTCGAGTAAGTCTGAATAAGACCACTATTAGAAAATAAAGGCATTACTAGTACTAAGATTATCAGCAAGGTTATTAGCCAATTATTCTTAATGGTTTTGAACTGGTCTTTTATAGACATAAATTATTACTAGATTTAGGAGTATATAAAGGTGTTGCAAAAAATATTATTTTTTAGTTTTAAGAAAGCAATTATTGAAAATGTTTATTTATATTCCAACTTTGATTATACAACCTAAAGAAATTTTTAATAGTTGAAGATAATCTATCCTTAACTTCGGCCGATTCCAAAATTGATTTTACTTCTTCATGATTGGTGGCATTTGTTCCATCAGCAGCAATGATGTTGGTAATACAAGACATTCCGACTGCTTTCATACCCCTATTTCTGGCGACAATAACTTCCGGAGTGGTAGACATGCCCACGGCATCAGCTTTTAACCCGTATCTAAAAGAGATAGATTCACCTTCAGTTTCAAATGTAGGTCCGGTGACAGCGAGATAAACTCCCTCATGAACGTGTTCTTTATGCTCTGATCCTGCTTGCTTAAGCAGTTCGGTCAACTTGGGATCATAAGCACCATTCATAGGTTGAAATCGCAAAACCTTACCAGTACCATCAACTCGCACAAAATCATGCTGACGTCCCAACAAAGCGTTGGGTAAAAGATTAATATGAGAACAAATAATCATAATATCGCCCACTCCATAATTTAGATTCAATCCGCCGGCGGCATTAGTTGCAAAATAATTTTCTACTCCCAAATTAGCTAGGACATGAACTGGAAAAACCGCCTGCAAAATTCCATTATTAAATGGTTCATCGGCAACTTCGTAGTAATGTTTCCTCCCTTTTAATCCAATTACTGGGACTCCCTCCAATTCGCCAATTAACATTTTTCCTTCGTGCCCGGGAACCGTCGGGGTGGGAAAATGAGGTATTTTACAGTAAGGAATTACCGTTGCTCCCTGAATAGAATCAGCTAAATCGCCTAGTCCTGAACCTAACACTATTCCAAAACTTGGCTTATGCGATCCTAACCTCCCCCTAATATGATCAGCTGCTTCAGCTATCTTTACTTCATAATTGTCTCTAAAATCTAAGGCTAGTTCTAATTGTTTAAGATCCATTCTTAGTAATTAAATTAGGATGATTTATATTATTATTTAGTTTGCAATATATATAGATGAGTATTTGAATCAACTTAATCAATAATTACCCTTCCGGTCAAACTCTGATTCATAAACCGACAATCCTCCTCGTTCTTCTAAACCACAAATCTCCATCATTCCGGATTCCGGAACAGAAAATCCTAGCCAGCCAGCTTTCTCCAACAGCAATTTTTTAACAGTAGTTTTCTTATTTTTAGCAGTATGGAGCGCAGAGTGGTAATTATTGACCTTGACTAATTTTTTTTCCAAAGCAGATAATCCCGTCGCCCCCTCTACTTTTCCCTTTTGGATATCATAGTAGATAGATTGCACCGTAAAGGGAACTTCATTCAGGTAGGATTGCAGCCGCATTTCTTCCCAACTATTGGACAGACCAACTGCTTCCTCCGCCAATTCATTAGCATAACTTTCCAAAGAAATTAGGTCAACTTTAAAATTGGGGCCTTTAAAACGCAGGGTTCGAGCATTAGGATTTAAATTTAAAGTTTCTTTAATAGTATAACCACAGTCGTCTGGATTAATAATCGAATCATGTGCGTCCAAGAGCCGCCAATCATTAATTTTATAATCCTTAATTAAAGGATACTCGGGTTTAATTTTAGCGGCTAAAAAATCTACATCTACTTTTTCTAAATCCAGCGGGGTGGCAAAAAAATGTTGGGGATTATAACCATAATGCCCTAATAAATTACCATACAAAAAACTGCCCACCAGATATAATTTTCCTTCGACCAGCTGCTCAGCAAAAGCCAGAGCTTCTTTAAATTTGATGCTGCCTTGAATAAAATCAGCGCAATATTTATCTACTATTTTTAAACTACTATTAATGCCCTCAGCCATTTTCACCCCAACACTATAATAATTTGCCTAAATGATCAGGAACTATTGAAATATATTTTTAGGTATATTTTTAATTTTTGCGCTAAATATACTTACTACAAACTCACTTCTGAAACTTAATATGAATCTCTTTCAACTGCTCTCCCGAAACTTTAGAGGGTGAATCCAACATTAAATCTTTAGCCTCCTTATTTTTAGGGAAAGCGATAACGTCCCGGATAGAATCTTTTCCCGCCATAATCATGGCCCAACGGTCAACTCCAAAGGCCAACCCGCCATGCGGAGGAGCAAACTTTAACGCGTCTAACATGAAACCAAATTTATCCTGAACTTCCTTGTCCGACAGCCCCAACGATTTGAAGACTTCAGCCTGCAATTGAGGGTCATTAATCCTGATTGATCCGCCCCCAATCTCAAAGCCGTTTAAGACTAAATCATAAGCCCGGGAACGAACTTTCTCTTTATGATCGTGCAGATGCTTAACGTCCTGCGGGTGGGGAGAAGTGAAGGGATGGTGCATACTCACAAACTTATTTTCTTCCTTGCTGAATTCAAACAGGGGAAATTCCGTAATCCACAAGAAACTATATTTATCTCCCGTTTCGGTTCTCAAATCTGGTTTATCGGATTTATATTTTTTCATAACTTCATTATAAGCCAGGCGCTTAAAAGGTATTTTTAAATTTACATTCAGCACTTCTTTAAAGACCCGCTTCATCATCCGTTCAACTAAAGCATAGATATCTTCTTCATCGATGAAAGACAACTCCATATCCAGCTGGGTAAATTCCGGCTGTCTATCAGCCCGTAAATCTTCATCCCTAAAACAGCGGGCAATTTGGAAATATTTGTCCAACCCCGCTACCATTAATAGCTGCTTAAAAATTTGCGGTGATTGGGGCAGGGCAAAAAAATTACCAGGGAATGTTCGAGATGGAACTAAGTAATCACGTGCTCCTTCTGGAGTGGATTTAGCTAAAATTGGAGTTTCAATGTCCAAGAAACCTTCCTGATCCAAAAAATCACGCACCGACTTAACTAATTTGTGCCGCAGAAACAAAGCCTGCTGCATTTCCGGCCTTCTTAGGTCTATATACCGGTATTTTAATCTGGTTTCTTCCGTAGACTCGATCTCCGAACTTAAATCTAAGGGCAGAGTAGGAATTTTTTTCAGGATTTTTATTTCAGAAGCGCTTAACTCTATTTCTCCGGTTCCTTTTTCCTTAACCTGATTCTCCGGACGGGCTTTGACCGTACCCGCAACTTGCAGTACGTCTTCCCGATTTAAATTTCTAAATTCGCGGGCTAAATCAGCATTCAAGAACACTTGAGTTTTACCATAACGATCCCTTAAATCCAAAAAGCCGATCTTACCGCCAATCCGGACGGAATCCACCCAGCCGGCTAAAGTGACTTTCTGGTTAGCCTGTTGGTTAGATAATTCTCCGCAATTGTGAGTACGTAGCATAATAAGGGGTGGAAGAAAGATCTATTTTTATTACTTTCTGTTTTTCTGGTCTGTCCATAATCGAAGACATTTGTATACTGGGGCACGGGGCGATAATTTTTGTCTGACAACAAAAATGCCCCTCCTTTGGCCCTAGTATACAAATCTGTACCTTTGTGGACAAACCATGTTTTTCTGGTACGTATCAAGTCTTCTTTCGTCTTTAGCATCGGTTCGCCTTAAGAAGTCTAAAACGATGGCAAAAATTACCATTGCTATTTCCTTTTTGCTGGATGTATTAATAATGATGAAGCTCACTTATTGATGCTAAAGACCCAGACTTAATACGTACTGTTTTTTGGGCGGTAGGGGTTAATTACTCTTTTTTACAAGTTGCGGTATAAAGCAGACAAGGACCGCAAGGATTGGCTTGACAGTAGGGGCCTTCTTTACCCCCCATAATCTGATAATATCTTTCCTCAGCGTGTTGTTTAAGCCAAATAGGAGGATTGACGCTCATCACTCGATCCAATTCCAGCTGGGCTAACGATCGGTGTTTAGCTGCTATGTGAGGCGGAAGTTCGGAATAGACGGCGGAGAGTTCTCCAAAACCAGGGGTGTAGATTCCTTCAAACCCATAAGCACTTAAATCGCGGTATTTAAAAACATAGGGGGCTAGTCCGATCTTATCTTGAATAAGCTTATCAAGTCGTTTGCTTAAAATTTTTATGTTAGGTTTGTCTGATGCTGAGTCTAAGCCGTCGTAAATGCTTCTTATAAGAGCTGCCTTGTAGACCGAAACGGCTTCTTCTATCAATTGAGGATCTCCGGACTGAGTAGCATAGGCAATACCTGGGTCTTCACCTGAGTCTTCAGGCAGAGTGATTTTAATCTCCGTTTGGTCAACCTCGTTCAAAATCTTTTGAAATTCGGGACTGTCATATAACTGTGAACTGATCTTTAACGCTTCTTTATTGTACACCCCTCTGATCGATTTTTCGGTTGAAACAACTGGTTTTTGATCAAGGACATAATCATCAAGAATATGTACAAATTCGTGATCAATTATTTTTAGGGGCGGCAGATCTCGGATTGGTCTTGCAGCCGCAGTAGCTGGATCCAAGGCACTTTCTCCTAATCTCATATATTTCAACCCCCCCTGGGCATTTTGGTTTAAAAAAAAATATATTTCAGGTAGATACTTCTCCACTCCAGGCTTATCTCTTAACCACTGATCCACAGTTTGAGCCATGTTGGCAGTAATTTCATTGTAAAATGGATCCTGGGGATGTTCAAATGAAATGGCAGGATATTTGGCTTCCAAATCATAACTAGTTTTCAGCATATTAGTGTCTATGGAATCGGAAACTTCCAAACCCATATTATTGCCAGCGATAGGTTTATTATTATTTAATAGCAAGAACCGGTTAGAGGAACTGGTACGTAAGGTAAGACCCTGGACGTTAGGCGCATCAGAAACTAATTCGAAGGCCACGCTGTTTAATAAATCAAAGTTGCTAATTTCGTCTACAAATTTTGGATATGATTGGGGTGGTTCAACGTCAAGCTTACCTTCAATTATCGATATACCTAGTTTACCAGAAACTAGGAGCAAAGCGTTTCCCCCGTGATTTTTTAGAAGGGGGGTTTTACCTTCGGCTTCCCGAGAAATAATTTCTAAAGTATCTCCTTCTCCAACACCTATGAACATAAAACTACGTTCATCAGGCACAAGCGTGTCACTACCAGGAATTAATCCAGTAAAGGGTGTAAATTTATATTCCCGGCGAAGCAGGCTAAATAATTTATTCCCCGGAGTTGGGTTTACTATAACCGTTCCTTGGGCAGTTGTTCCAATCTTAACCTTATCGTCAGTTAAGATTACATAATTATCCTTGGGCTGAGCAGTTGGTTCAAAATAAAGATTTATTGGATGATCACTTATTGGATTACCATGTACATCTTGGCCTGCATCTATTTCAAAATGATTGATGATTACTTTATGGCCTGCTTTAACATAAACCTGACCTTGTTCAAAACTCAATGTTCCAGAAACCATCTTCCCTTCGTAATTAATAGGCCGATCCTCAGTTGTTCGGAAGGACAAGGTATCAGTATCGGGGATGGAGAAGGTATATTCTTCAAAAACATTACTATTAATATTAAACAGAATACTTCCATCAATCTGAATACTAACTGCACCCTTACTGTAAACTTTATTTTCTCCGCTCAGAGTGATATGTTCTTTCTTAGCAAAGGTGGCCGATAATACACCGGATTTTACATTTGCTCCCAAATACCCTAAATCAACTTCTACACCATATTTTTGTTTAATTGCCTGCTGGGCAGCAGTTTTATCAACATCGGCAGTCAAGTCATCAATACTATCAAAATTTAAATATATTTGATCAGCCACCATCTCCCAACGTTGTTCCCTATTAAGCTGAGAATAATCTAATTCTTCTGCCGGAACTTCCGGAATTCTATAGGATGGAATTTGGCTCCAATCCACTTTGCTCCAATCGTTGATTGTCGTATAATCTCCACCTTCATAATCAAATGTGGAGGGATCATCTGGATTAAAAGTAGTCTGGTCGGGAGCCGGACAGTCCGGTGGGCAGTCAGCTAATACAGAGAAAGCTAGCATCAGAAAAATGAAAGTCCAAATTAGTTTTTTATTCCAGAGTATCATCATATTGTATCGCAAACCGCAAGCGGTAGTTTTGCCCAGTAATTAAATAATTATTATCGGTGATATCAATAACATAAATATTGTCAAAGGTGGGTAAAATATTAACAAATAATTCATTTTCAGCAGCTAAATCAGAGAAGCAGGACAAACATAATTCTCCCTGTTCCTGACTGGTTACAATCTCCCGGGCAGCTAAAATATTCTGATAAAATTCGGTTGTGGAAAGTTCTACCCTAAAATCAGACATCTGCTGAGTGGCAGCTCCAAGTGAGGCGGTAATTGGATAAGCAGTCTTAATAATTATTTTCTCGGGGGAAAAAACAGCTTCACTAATTGGGTTGGAAGCAGTTACTTTATATCCTTGTTCTTCAAATACTTCAAACCCATCCAAGCATAGATCCAACATAGTATCTACATATGAGGCGATCTCCTGAGCTAAAATCTCGTCGGTGGGTGAAAGATCTGTTCCATCTTTGAAATAATAGGGAACATTGTCAAACAGATCAGTAGTAGACTGTTCGGGAAGAATGAAATATCCTCCTGAAAGGCCGTTTTCAAAAATTGCGTCCTTGGCGGTGCTTATAATACAAGAATCAACGTAAGATTTAATGGATTCTCCCGACAAGGCTGCTTCCTGCACTGCCTTGGGTTCAACTTCAGACCATTGACTAAGCAATGAAGATTTTAGGGCAAGAAAAGCTATCGCTGAAATTAAAATTATAACTCCCAGAATAATAAAAATAGTAATCTGTCCGCTCTTTTTCATCCTTCATTAGCAGGATAAACAACTTTTTAAATATATTGTTATAATTTACAGAGTCAAGAGTATAAAAATGGCCAAGCTAATAAACACAGAAATCCTGAAATCGCCTACCCACCGTTCGCTACGCTCACTCCGCAGCAAGCTGGGGGGTACATGAAAACCAAAAACTATTGGTTTTCAGTATGTGAAATAGGATAAAATCCTATTTCTGTACAGAAATGAAGTATTTTCTTCATTTCTTGTACTGAAAAAAGATAGTTTTCTTTTTTCAGGTATTCGGCGATTTCTAACTCGGATTTCTGGTTATTACTCGCTGAACCGTTGCAAGCACACAATGAAGCAATGACTTCATTGGTGTCCCGATGAAATCGTTGTTTCATCGCGGACAACTGGGTATTAGACCCAGCGAGTAATAATCCTAAATTCACAATTCCCCCATCCCCAACTTCCTTGCCAATTCTGTCAATTGGTGTTCATATTCCCGTAAATCAATCTTTTTACCAGATACACCGGATTTTAAAGCTGCTTCTGCAACGGCCACCGCCACCTTAGGCAGCAGCCGTTGATCAAAAGGTTTAGGAATTATATAATCCCAACCAAACTGCAACTTGGTTCCATAAATTTTTTGGATTTCTATCGGAACTTCTTCCCGGGCTAATTGAGCAAGGGCTTCTACCGCTGCCAGTTTCATTTCCGTATTTATTCTAGAAGCCTGCACATCTAAAGCGCCTCGGAACATAAATGGGAAACAGAGTACATTATTAATCTGATTCGGGAAATCACTTCTTCCCGTAGCCATAATAATCTCGGGAACGGCTTTTTTCCCTTCAGTATAAGAAATTTCTGGAGTGGGATTAGCTAACGCAAAAACTATCGGCCGAGCAGCCATGGAAGCAACCATTTCTGCAGTTAAAATGTTTCCTTGCGAAACGCCAATGAATATGTCCGCCCCAATAAGAATTTCTTTAAGCGAATTTAGGCCTTCCTTATTCTGCTTAAATTTAGATTTATATTTATTTAATTCGGCGCTGCGCCGAGCACTTATCAATCCCTGGCTGTCAAATAAAAAAACGTTCTTTTTCTTTACCCCCATCTCCAACAGCAAATTGGCACTGGCAATAGCCGCCGCTCCCGCACCGGAGAAAACTATTTTTACGGCACTTATTTTTTTTCCGGTCAAGTGAAGTGAGTTTAGAATAGCCGCCCCAATCACGACTGCCGTGCCATGCTGATCATCATGAAAGACAGGTATTTTAACTTTTTTAATTAATTTTTCTTCAACTTCAAAACATTCCGGGGCTTTGATATCTTCCAAATTTATTCCGCCAAAAGTTGGTTCCAGGGAAGAAATTATTTGAACTAACTTCTTAGGATCAGTTTCAGCAATTTCCAAATCGAACGCATCTAAATTTGAAAATCGCTTGAATAATACGGCTTTACCCTCCATTACCGGCTTGCCGGCTTCCGGACCAATATTACCTAATCCTAACACGGCCGTGCCATTAGTTATTACGGCTACTAAATTTCCTTTAGCAGTATAAGTAAAAACTTCTTTAGGATCAGCTTTAATCTTAAGACAAGGTTCGGCTACTCCGGGGGTATAAGCTAAAGCTAAATCAGCTACCGTCTGACAAGGTTTAGTTGGTTTTAAAGCTATTTTGCCTCGAGGTTTGGTAGAATGATAGTCTAATGCTGTACTCATAAATAAATTAATTTAGAAGGGAGTTTTTATGGTTTTCTGTTGAGAACTTTGCAAAATTAGATGATTTATTAGCAAAGTTCTAAAGAGAAGTTTGAAATAGTCGTAATTTTGACCTTAAACAAACAATATATTAACCAAAATTACTTTTTTTCAAACTTCTCTGTTGGAATCTGTCTTTAATCTAGATCCAACCATCTCTCGGAGTGCGGCATTCAAATATAACACTCCCCAATTGCGTAAAAAGAGTGCTCCGGGATAAAATTCCACATTATGCTGACCATAGACCAGCAGTTCGGTCATTCCTTCCATTCCCAATCTTAAAATTCCGTGTTCCTCAAGCTCCTCTGGAGAAAGGTCTTTTTCTTTCAACCGATTAATTTCAGTAAGGGGCACTTCATATTCCTTAAATTTATCCGGGGTAAATCTAATTTGATCATCATAAACATATCTTACCTGGGGATTAACCAAGGAACCACCAGCATCTCTAGCAATAGATAGAGAATGAGCAAAACCCTCTTCATTGCAATAAACACCTGATTCCCAGCGGAGAGGGATAATTATTAAATAATTACCTAAGTTTACAATTCTAGGCTCTTCGCGCAAAAAAACTTCTTGATACCATTTTTTTAATTTGTTCTTAGAATCTAAACGTTCAGTGTGAGCAGATAATTCAGCATACCATTCCTGAACCGCCTGAGGGAAAACCTTAATACCCAATTCAGGATCAAGCTTAACGGACAACAATTGAGGATGGACGGGAAGATGAAAGAATCTATCTTTAAAAATAGGAATTTCATCTTTAGATAATAATAGTTGGTCCAACCTTATATCTTTGGTGATTTGTTCTTTCATCTCCGACTTCGTTCCGCTGCAATAACTTGTTTTAAGGCATAGATGTAAGTATTGGTTCTAAAATCAAGTTTATTGTTAGAGTAACTCGCCCACAATTTAGAAAAGGCAGAAATCATTTTTTCTTTCAATTTAGTTTTAACCTGCTCCTCAGTCCAAGATTCATTCTGGTTATTTTGCACCCATTCAAAATAAGATACCGTAACTCCGCCGGCATTAGCTAAAATATCCGGCAGCACCAATATTCCCCGTTGATGCAGAATTTTATCCGCTTCTAAAGTAGTTGGACCGTTGGCCAATTCCAAAATTAGCTTAGCTTTAATTTGGTCGGCGTTATCCGCAGTTATAACTTCACTCAAAGCCGAAGGAATTAAAATAGCACATTTAGAAGACAATAATTCCTCATTGGTTATCTGCAACCCTTTAGAATAATTTACTACTGAACCAGTTTGTTCTTTTATCTCAATTAACCGATCTATCTCCAAACCTCGAAGATCATAAACCCCGCCTTTAGAATCTGAAACGCCTAAAATTTTATATCCTTTAGCATACAACAGTTTAGCCACATTCATTCCGGCATTGCCAAATCCTTGAACACAAACCGTTTTCTCACTCAAACCAATTTTTTTGACCGCTTCCTCCAACACATACACTCCCCCTAAGGCCGTAGCAATATCTCTAACTAGCGAACCACCCAATTCTAAAGGTTTACCAGTTATCATGCCGGGAGATTTTGTGCCAGTTAATTGTTCATATTCATCCACCATCCAAGCCATTATTTGGGCAGTAGTGTAAACATCCGGAGCAGGGATGTCCTGCTGAGGGCCAAGATACTTATAGAAGGCCCGAACATATCCCCGACTTAATTCTTCCAATTCAGCGATAGACAATTCTTTAGGGTTAACTTTTACCCCGCCCTTGCCTCCGCCCAGAGGAATATCAGCTACGGCCGTTTTTAAGGTCATCCAAAAAGCTAGAGATTTTACTTCATCTAAATTAACCTCAGGATGATAGCGTATCCCGCCCTTATAGGGCCCTCGGGCATTATTGAATTGTACTCGGTAAGCAGAATAAGTTTTAGAGCCGACTGTAATTTCGGCAGTTAAAACGTTCTGGGGAGTGGATAATAACTTCACTTCCTCCGGATTTAGACCAGATAACGGAGCCAGCTGAGTTAGAAATTCAATTATTTTATGGAAGGACATGGAAAGATTATTTATTTAACCAAATATAAATATTATCGTGTT
>DATDWB010000002.1:0-15354 GCA_035289845.1 Candidatus Nanoarchaeia archaeon
ATGTTCCAGTTTTACTGGAATTTTATGCACCAATTGCATAAAAAAGTGACGCCAGCAATTTTGGAGAAACAGGCAACTAAAGTATGGACGTGGGGAAATTTACTTCATGCAAAGTTAACAGTCGTATGGTAGGACATTCCCTACCTTATTTGCTATAATATGATCCGTTTATGTGATTTTCTTACTATGGTACAATGGAGTGCTTCTACAGAAATAGTTAAAGTATTAAATGCAAAAGTTGAACCCGCCCTCACAGATATTTCTGTAAGAAATAGACTAACATATGCTTTTATTAAGGGTATTAGAGATTTTATCAACGAGTATAGAGGTCAGCCAAATTTTGATACAAATATGCCTAACTTAGAGATAACCCCTGGAGATGGTGTTGGATTTTCATTAGTAGGTTATGGTCATGAAGGGGAAAATATTACAAGAGAAGAAGCACTGGGAAAATTGGATGGACTTTTAGATGCCTATATGAAAGCTCAGCATTTTTTAGATCCTGCGAGAAATCAGATGGATTACGGAATTTTTTCAATAGTTCATAATGATGAACTTGAAGATGGTAAAATTCATAATAGAAATGAGGAATATCCAGGAGGAACAGCATGGGCGGAAATGATGAAGTCTCAGTCTCGTCTGCAAGCATATGGTGAATCATTTGATTTTGGAAAATTAGGTATAGATGCTCAATGGAGATCTTATCTTGAAAAGATATTTTGGCATGCGCCACAGGGTTCAATAAAAGCAAATATTAAAGAAGGAAATATCACTCATCCTAAGTATAGTACAATTTGGAAAGGATATCAATTAATAGCCATGACTTTCGAAACTTCTTATGACAAACCACTATTTAAGGGAGATGTGGTAAAAATTCACCATCTCAAACCAGATGTAGTAAGCTTAAATTCTGGTTTGATTAAACCGATTTTAGAAGCAGTAAGAGCAGAAGCAGACAAGTATAAAGCTTTTGTGGCGTGATTTGTTGCTGGGGAATTGATGCTTACTGAGCACTGGGCAAAAAAAGTTTTTTTCCTTCTTTTACTTTTTCATTAAAAAGAATGTAACCGATCGGTTCAGATGCGTTTTCAAATAATCCAATTGCCCAAATAACATTCGTCCAACCACCCTCATTTTGTTGATAATTGTCTCTATCTTGCGGCAGTGTAAATAGTCTTTTTTGATATTCAAATAAATCAAATGGGCGGTCAACAAAAAGTTTTAAAGGTGTTTCACTGGATCTTATTTGATGGGGTTTTAAGATTTTAGCAATTTCATCTTCTACTTCTGAAGCTTCCTTCATTCCTTTTAATCTAAGATACCATTCATGTAAACGTGAAACATGTCCTTTATAAAAATAGGATGAAGAATCGTTTGTAAGATGCCAGAAGTAATAAGAAATCAATAATACCTCTTCATCATCCGCCATTTTATCTAGTGATGGGGCATCAATAAGATGTAGATACGGAAAAAGTCTTGTTACAGTTCGTTTTTTAGCTTGAACAAATGTATTGTAGCCACTAAATGGTTCGCGTTCATAAGGGGGTAGACTTTCGTTTAACCCTAAACCGGCAACGATGTCTTTAACAAATCTTTGATAACTTCCGCTACCGTATGGTTCCCAGAACTCATAAAGGTGTTTCGGCGTAAATCTCCGATCCGCTTCATCAGCGATCGCTACTAATGATTCTAAAATCTGTTGTCCAGAGAGAGCATTGCCCACTCTTTTTGAAAGACCGGTTCTTTTCACTAGTTGTGCCATACAGGGCGTATAAATGGCTTTCTATTAAAATGTTATTGGTTGGAAGAGTTATTGGTTGTTGGGGGGATTGAGTGATTATCATTAAAAGCTGTTTCCTGCAGATAAAACCTATTAACTAAAAAACAGTTCTTCCATTTTTTTTAATTCTTGCATTGGTTTCTCATCAAATTCCGCATAGAAGCTTTCTCCAGACGATTCATTTTCTAGTATGACCCAAAATTTGTCGCTTTTATTTAAATGGCATTGTGGGGTGAAGAAGTGGTGATGCCAAGAAACCCCTGCTTCTTTTAATTTCTTTGCTGAACTCAATAATTCTGTTATTGAAATTTTTTTCATCACGTGATAGATCGATAATTGATATATAAACTTAGCCAACCAAATTCTTTACTTTCCATTTGCCCAGAGAATTTCAAAAATTCTTCTTTGATCCTCTGCCAGAGTTTTGTCAGAAATAAGCACACCAATTAAATTGTCTTTGCTTAATTTTATTATCGCTACTTTATCGCTGTAGATAAACGTAACCGAGTTGATCTCAAAGTTTTTCAAAGCACGTGTTGTTCTGTTTTCTGATTTATCTCTTTGTTTTAATTTTGTTGTTTGAGGCGATGCTTCTTGAAGAACCCTTGATTTAATGTTCAACTTTTTTCTTTTTTCAATGTAATGTGGGAAATAATAAACAAATGTATCAAATATTTTTGAGGTGGAGATGACGTCTGTTTGTTTTTTTGAATTAAGTACATCTTCTAAAATGGTCTTAACCCCTGCATGCCCCTCATATACTTCCACCGTTGGTTTTTTAACAACCCTTTCTTCAATTAGTTTTAATTGATCAAGTACAGATTGGATCTTATTTTTTTTTTCATCAAGTTGGGCAATTAACTTTTCTGGGCTTGTTACCTCAAAATGGGTCGTCCTTTTTCTGATAACCCTAGATGCTATACCTTTCTCTAGAAAGGATTTGAGAATATCATATGTGGTGGACCTATTTATTTTCGCTTTATTCGCAATTTCATTGGCAGGAGCAGTTCCTAATTCGAGGCATGCAAGGTAAATATTGATCTCTTTTTCGGATAATCCAAACGATTTTAACGCTTCATTTACCGTTATTTCTACCATTTTCATTCTAAAGTGGGTCAAATTATTTAAATTTGTCGGTTTTTTCAACCAACAAAATTTTAAATACCTTGCCTGTTACCACTCATTAAAAATAAATAAAGGAGGATAATATGACCATACGAGAATATGTAGTTGCGGGCATGATCGCTTTAGGGGCGCTTGCCGGTTGTAAAGGAGAAACAGAGTATAAAACTCTGGGAATCGGGAAAGAAACGGTTGTGCGAGTAGATGACACTATAAAAGCCTACGCCGATGTTGACAGAAACGGCAGCGTAGATTTTTATTGTAAAACCGATGTAACTCGGCACGAGAAGCGAATGGGACCTAACAGAGAATGCTTTGCAAGTGACGCATTTGTGAGGGGTTTGAGTGAACCAGTACGTTTAGAAGTAGGATTTGGTCCATATCCCGCTGCAACGTTCGCTCTGAGTAATGCCCGAACAATGGGTGCTGAAGTAGAAGCACGAGTAAATGCAGAGTATGCGACACTAAATTCCCTGAAGGATTAGTGTTTACTTTTTTTTCTTTTTTTTTGGTCGCTTAATGGGCAGTGCTACAGAAAGGTTTATATATTAACTAATGGTTAATAGTTATTAACTTAATGGTAACACAAGATTTGACCGCTAAAAGGGTACTACTCCACCTACTTAAAGATTTTTCTAGTACGCATACCATCACTAGTTTAGCTAAAGAGTTAGGTCTAAGCCGTGTTGGTATTTGGAAAGTTCTTAAAAAATTAGATGAAAATAAACATATTCTTGTTAAAACAGTGGGGGCTGGTAAAACCAGTATTTCTATAATTACGCTAAATTTGGAGAACCCTCTTGTCGAAAAGATGTTATCCCTCTACTTAGCCGAAGAGGCTTTAAAGCAGAGACGATGGCAGGTTAATTTTGCGGAGCTAGATAGAATCACTGATTTTTTAATTCTTTATGGCAGTGTTTTACATTCCCCCAAAGAAGCAAATGATATTGATATTTTAGGAATAGCTCAAAAGAAAAATTTTGTTAAAATTCAAGGTGTTTTAGATAAAGCACAGAAAACCCAATCAAAAAAAATCCACTCTATTAATTTTACAAGGGATGAGTTTAAATCTGAATTTAAAAAGCAAAACAAGGCTTTTATAGATGCGGTAAAAAAAGGAGTTATTCTATTTGGGCAGGATAAATTTGTTAAATTTATTGGTGGAATGGCAAAATGACAACAAAACCAAAAGTTTTCGATTGTTTTTCCCTCGCGAAAAAAGACGAAGAAAAGGGGAAGAAACACAAAGGTCTGCTTTTTGTTGGAAAAGATGATAAAAAAGCAGAAGAATATATCCAGAAAGCAAAAGTGAATTTGCAGTTGTGTGAACTATATAAAAAGCAACGAATTGACTACAAAATACCTGAAGAATGGTTTTATTCTCAATACTATTGTGCCTTAGCTATTCTTGCAAAGTTCGGTGTGGAAAGCAGAAGCCAGAAATGCACCGCTTTATTTTTGCGCCATGTTAAAGACAAAGGCTGGATTGATTATGATGAAGAGTTTATTGACAGAATAATGGTCTACAAAGAGAAGGAAGAAAAAACAGATGTTGACGAAAGGGAGGATGCACGATACGGTTCTGCTGTTCAGAGTGAGGAAATCATGGGGAAATATGGCCTGATGATGAATGTTTGCAGGAGATGTATTTCTGCGTGTGAAGAAATTGTGTTTTCGGAGAAGAAGTTTGAATTGCCGAAAGAATTGTTAAACTATTAATAAAAATAATTTAATAAATCCATAGAACCAAAAAGACCATCACAACTTTTAAATAATACCCCATTCTTGCATTAAAATGGAAAACGTCATCATCCTCGGAACGGGTATCGCGGGCTGTACGGCAGCAGTTTATACTGCCAGGGCGAATCTCAATCCGTTAGTCATTTCCGGACCGGAAGACGGCGGGCAATTGATGTTAACCACGGATGTGGAGAATTTCCCGGGATTTCCGGAAGGTATCCAAGGGCCGGCTCTTGTGGATTTATGTAAAAAACAAGCTGAACGTTTTGGCGCGCGGTTTGAAATAGATTTAGCAACCAAATTTAAAAAAATTTCCAAAGGTTTTGAATTAACTTTAAGCAGCGGTAAAATGCTTAAAACCAAAACATTAATCGTTGCTACGGGTGCATCAGCCCGCTGGCTGGGATTATCTTCGGAAGAGAAGTATAAAGGACGTGGTGTTACAACGTGTGCGACGTGTGATGGAGCATTTTTTAAAAATAAAGAAGTTGTGGTCATTGGCGGCGGTGATTCGGCCATGGAAGAATCGTTGTTCTTAACCAAATTTGCGTCTAAAGTTACAATCATCCATCGCCGAGATAGTTTTCGCGCGTCGAAGATCATGCAGGACCGAGTATTAGCGCATGAAAAAATTAGTGTGATCTGGAATTCAGTAATAGAAGAAATTCTTGGCGACGGGAGGAAAGTGAATGCGGTTAAATTACGAAATGTGGAAACAAATAATCTTACAGACTTTTCCTGCGGCGGTGTTTTTTTAGCAATTGGACATATACCTAATACAAAGATCTTTGCAGGGCAATTAAATTTAGATGATCACGGCTATCTTAAAACAGACCGCTTTATGCATACAAATATTCCAGGCGTGTTTGCTGCCGGTGATGTACAGGATGTGCGCTACCGCCAAGCGATTACTGCTGCTGGTTCGGGCTGCATGGCAGCGATGGAAGTAGAAAAATATTTAGCTAAACAGGAGGAATAAAAATGGCAGTATATTTCGGATTTGAAAACCCCCAACGACTAACTTACCTCAAAGATGTATTAGATGTATTGTGCTTTGTACCTTCTCAGAGGAAATGGTGCGATTTAGAAGACCATACCGGTGTAGGAATTTATTTTGGGCATCTTTCCGATTCAGATGTAGTTAATAATGATCCCCCTATTGTGAATCTACAACTATTGGGCTGTGATAATATTGCTCCTGGAACACCTAAATATGATAGTTTAGAAGTATTAGCTATTATGCTGCAGCCACGGAAAATAGTGAATGACTGCAATCAACCAGTTTATTCTGAGCTCCCTAGATTAAATTAGGGTATATGGGAAACAACCTACACAATTCCTTTACTTTTTGCTTAATTGTTGCCTGCAAGGAGGTGTTATCCAAGTCTTTCAGCACAGTCGCAATCCATTCTCCGATTGGTTTCATTTCTTTTTCTTTCATTCCTTGTGTGGTCAATGAAGGTGTGCCTAAACGAATGCCGGACGGTTTGAATGGAGTGCTAGGGTCGTAGGGCACGGTGTTGCAGTTTGTACAGATCCCTGCATTTTCTAACGCCACCGCGCCTTTCTTTCCTAAACCAATACCGAACGGCAAAAGATCAATTAAAATTAAATGGGTGTCCGTGCCATTAGTTACTAATTTAAGGCCATTGTCCATTAACGATGCAGCCAATGCGCGCGCATTCTTGACGACCTGTTGTGCATACACTGCGAATTCTGGCTGCAACGCTTCCTGAAAGGCAACTGCTTTAGCAGCCGTAACATGATTGTGTGGCCCGCCTTGCAAGCCAGGGAAGACAGCACGGTCAATTTTTCCGGCCAAGTCTTTTTCCTGGCGTTGTTCTTTGTCGCTTAATCCTTCCACCTGCACAAGGCGGTCTTCTTTTTTACACATAATGATTGCACTGCGCGGACCACGAAGGGTCTTGTGGGTTGTTGTCATCACCACGTCAGCAAAGGGAAATGGCGAGGGATGTACTCCGCCGGCAACTAAGCCTGCGATATGGCTGATATCTGCTAAAAAGTATGCACCGACATCTTGTGCAATATCATAAAAGGCTTTGAAATCAATTGTGCGGGGATAGGCAGTTGCGCCGGCAATAATCATTTTTGGTTTTTCCTGCAGCGCTAATTGTCGAATTGCAGCCATATCCAACAATTCTGTTTTTTTATCAACTGTATATGGAACCGAGGTGTAATAGCGTGCGGAAAAATTGACTGAATGCCCGTGTGTTAAATGCCCGCCCATGTCTAAACGAAGACCCATAATCTTATCGCCTGGCTTCAATAATGCGTGCAAGACGGCTTGATTGGCAGGACTGCCGGAAAGGGGCTGTACATTCACATGTTCCGCTCCAAATATTTTTTTTGCCCGTTCGATGGCTAATATTTCAATATCATCAATGTGTTCATTTCCTTGGTAATAGCGTTTGGCAGGATAACCTTCGCTGTATTTATTGGTCAGAATACTGCCGGTGGCTTCTAAAACAGCCGTGCTGACAAAATTTTCTGAGGGGATCATATTTAAGACAGATTGCTGTCTTTTATGTTCACGTAAAATTAAATTGTAAATTTGAGGATCATTGCGGATTAACATTTTGGCAAATTATTTTTTTATGATATTTTACAACTTCAAACTGGTTTCTTTTTTGGCGATCATATTCCTGCCAGTCTTCTTTAGGAAAGTCAGGGAAATAAGTTATCTCTTTATTTGTTTTATCGCTTAGATCAACATAAAAATTAACCTGTGAAATCCAGAGTTCATCCACTAGGTTTTTAAGTAAGGCTTGTTCGTAAATCATGCCCCCGCCAATAAAGAAGATCTTATCCTTGTCAAATGTGCCGGCTAACTCTAATCCTTTTTCCAGCGAAGAGCAGGCATAAGATCCCTCCTGTTCTAGAATAGGCCTTTTAATTGAGTTGCGGGTAAGTACTATATTAACTCTATTTTCCAAAGGCCGGTATTTCTTATCTATGGAAAAATAAGTTTTGCTTCCTGCCAGGACTACTGAATCATCAGTCGCTGTACGAAAGTGCCGCATCTCTTCTTTTATTCTCCAAGGCAGAGCACCATTTACCCCAATTATTCCTAGTTCGTTCATAGCAACGATGGCTATTTTGATAGCGGCCATTTTAAAGTCCAGGTTAAGGTTAGGAGATCCGATGGGGATTACTACCTAAAACTTTTAGCTTATCAACCGTGTTTTCCTCCTGTTTTTTTCTTCCTTCTTCACCTGTACTCAGATCTACTCGAATGTACTGGCTTAATATTGGCAGATGAGATTCGATTAGTTTAAATATATTCTGGCAGATAGTTCGATAAGAATAGTGCCCGGCGGGGGTGGTTCGTAATTCGATAACATAAACTAACTGCCGGGGATCCATCTGCCACAACATTTTTTGCTTGTTAGCGAACATGACAATATATCCTGCTAACTGGGGGTATTTTTCTTTTACTCTCAGATGCAGCTCCGCGGTTTTTTGGGCGCAGACTTCTACCCTCATTTTAATTTCAGCCAGTTCAGGCTCTTCAGCAACATATTCGGGATATTCAAAACCATCCAAGGCAGTCAAAGGCGCACGCAAAAATAAATTTCGGCGATGGCGTTTCAGATCCCGGTAAGCCCCATAATCTACCGTTATTTCCAATAAAATGCTGCCAACTTCGCTATCCAGGGGAAAGGCATCAAATTTTCCCCGTTTCTCAAAGGAAGCTTTAAATGTTTGTTCAACAATCAGTTTATTGTTAAGGCAGATATTTAAATAATCAGTGTAGCTGTTTATACTGTCTTTATGTCTAAATAATATTGAAGCGGCGATATAAGCTTCGATGTGGGGAGTGATAAAAATAATTTTCGCTGCATCCGAAGATCTCCCTAGTGAGGCCTGAGGTTTAACTAGTAAAATATTTTTGTGAACCAGGGGCAGTGTTTTTAATCTGGAAATTTGATAATCATTCACTAAAACATGACTCAATAAACCCGGTGAAACTTTTTTTCCTTCTTCTAACAGTGCTCTTCCCACAGCCCGTAATTCAGCGCTGGATTCGCTCATTAGCCGGGAGATATGGCGTTCAGCTTCCCTAGTTGGCCAAACTACACCTAACGAAGTCAAAGCCGTTGCTGGCAAAAAATAACGGATGATATCAAAGGCCTTAGCACTTACTGTACGATCGAATGCCGCCTCAGTCTTAAAAGTAGACCGGTCTATTTTTTTTCGGATAAATTCTAGCACTAAGGGTTTTGATAATTCATAATTTGTAAACAGTAAATCATTCCAGGCTCTGATCTCAGGTTCAAATTCCTGCAGGTCGCTGGGAGTGATAAGAGATTCTTTTGAATATTCAACGTACCGGGTAGATTTTTCTTGATAAGCTCCCAATCGGGCTTCTTCAATTGGGCTTACACTCCATTGGGAAACATTTTCTATGGCAAATCTTACTACATCCGAATCTTTAAGAGAATCATGCCCGTATTGAACAGCCCATTTTCGCATGAATTGTTCGGCCTTTCCTAAAAAATAGGATAGGTTCAATCCCTTCCCGGATTTTATTTGATTGGAGAATTCAGCTACCGTAATCAGATCTTCCCGGGCTAATTTTCCCTCGTCATAATCTTTTTGCATTTCTTCAAAGATATTAAGAAATCTCATTCGCATGGATAAATGGCTGCGGCTGTATCCGCCTTCCAATAAAGCCCATAAAGAGTTAGGCATAGCATCAGTGGCTGCATAAATATTTTTATCAATATTAGTAAAAAAATA
This sequence comes from Candidatus Nanoarchaeia archaeon, assembly GCA_035289845.1. Taxonomy (GTDB): domain Archaea; phylum Nanobdellota; class Nanobdellia; order Woesearchaeales; family GW2011-AR9; genus DATDWB01. The sequence continues at coordinate 9,404 of DATDWB010000002.1, forward strand.
GAGCAGGACTATTTTTTCTTCTTCAGTAAATTCTTGGTCTTCTAATACCGCACCAAAGGTATTTGTTTTCAGTAAATTATCTCCTTCTTTCATAGAATTTTTCTTGGGATAGGCATTTATATGCTTTATTGTATCCAAATGTTTAATTGCTTCTAAGTAGCAAAATGACAATATGTTTTATAAATCAGGGAATAATTTTTGATTCTATTAAAAACTTGCAAACTCTTTAAAAATGTCTAAACGATCCCGATTTAAAAATTTATTCGGAACGCCAATTGGGTTTATCCCCTATCTTAGTTTAGAAGGTGGAGAAGTAGTTTCTCAAGAAGCAGTCTATGTTTACAGAGATAAATATCAGCGTCTCTTCTTTGAAGGAGCAATGACTAATCCTGTTCTGGGGAATGGAATGAACCTAGAAAGGGTATTTAAAAATGCGGTTAACAACTTGAATTGGTCGTATGCCGGCTTTTTCTCAGAAAGAATGCATTTTAATAAAAACCTGAAAAATCTTCTTTGCCAGCATACTTATTTGGAAGATCAAAGTAGTTATGATAAGCGGCACAATCCTAAAGGAGAAAATAAATCTATTGGGAAATATTATTCCGATGATCGGGATAGTATCAAAAAAGGAATTTATATTAAAATGAGTGATAATACTCTACCGGATCTGGAACGTATTCTGGGGCATGAAAATGGTCATGCTATGCATCATAACTTATGCGACCTGAATATTACAGGTTATGAATTTGACGATTATGATGAACAAATGATAGAAGTATTTGCCATTCTGGCGGCCAGGAGAGTGGAAGATTATATTCCAAACTATAAACGAGAACCCCATCTAACTGCCAAAAAGATTTGTAAACAATTTATTAGCGATGTTGGAAGCAAGCATCCTTATAATAGTTTAAAGCGTCAATGGGAATTTATGTTCCCTTACACCAATCATGTTGAATTAATGGAATTTTTGGGTATGAAACCTAGCAAAAGCAGAACTCACTAAAAGTGATAACTTCATAGTAGTAAAAATATAGGAAGATTTATAAACGGAGAGGTATATTAAGTTAATATGACTTATAGAAGAGTTTCAAAGGACACAGTAGTGGATACAGGACCAGTTTATTTAGCCGGCCCCTCGGCTGAACTGCAAGATGTAAGTAACGCTCCCAGTGGTATTGAGGCAGCGGTTTCTGGAACTATTGAAGCGGTGGTAAGTGATCAACAAATTCCAAAAAATAGAACTAGAAAAAGGCTTTTAACTGAGAGATCAATCCATACAACCCCTATACAACAGCTTTGGTTAACTACGCTTACGGAGACTGGAAAGATAGTTTTAAACGGTAACCCTGATTATAAACGTAAAAAATAGTTTAAAATATACCCCGCCAAATTTATAAACTAACCAATTCCCAAAAGGAAATGGATGATATTCTGGATTATCTATATAACTTACAGCGTTTAGGTATAAATTTAGACTTAGTACCGGTTCAGCAAGCTTTGACTATTCTGGGTAATCCTCAACTTAAATTTCCAACCATCCATGTGGCAGGCACCAACGGTAAGGGAAGCACCTGCGCTTTCCTGGCTTCTATTCTAAGAGAAGCGGGATATAAAGTAGGATTATACACTAGTCCGCATCTAGTTAAATTTAATGAACGAATTCAAATTAATGGAGTAAATATCCCAGATGAAAGAATAATAGAATTAACCGCTTATATCAAACAAAATTTGGAACAACATTCTCTTCAACTAACTTTCTTTGAATTTACTACCGTAATGACCTTTCTATATTTTTTTCAGGAAAAAATTGATCTGGGGGTGATAGAAGTGGGATTAGGTGGACGTTTAGATGCCACTAATGTATTAAACCCGTTAGTTTCAGTTATAACTTCCATTGATCTGGATCATACCAACTATTTAGGCGATACCAAAGAAAAAATAGCTTGGGAAAAGGCAGGCATTATTAAATCAGGAATTCCAGTAGTAGTAGGAGAAAAAGATCCTTACCTTATTTCCATTTTCCAAAAAATAGCTGCCCACAGAAATTCTGATTTTCATTCCGTTAAAAAAGAAATAAGTTTAAACTTAATCAATTCCGATCCATTCAATCTGGAATTGGAATTGGTTAAGCCATTTACGGGACAGTTCAAATTAGGATTAGCAGGTTGGCATCAACTGGAAAATGCCAGCACGACCTTGCTAGCAATAAATGAGCTGAGAAAACAGCTTACTATTTCTGAGCAGGCAATTAAGGAAGGATTACTAAATGTCCACTGGCCGGGGCGGATGCAAATTATTTCTTCTAGGCCTTTAATTATGGTTGATGGAGCGCATAACGTGGCGGGGATGACTAAGTTGAGAGAATTTGTGCAGTCAGTTCCCCAGCGGAGAATTTTAGTTTTAGGGATGGCTAAAGATAAGGACCTAGCCGAAATGACTAAATTGATAGTTCCATTGTTTGAAGAAATAATAATTACTAAAGGTAATTTTAAGCCGGCTGAAACAAAGATTGTTGCGGCTGAAGTAAGAAAATATACCTCCAATTATACTGAAATACCTAAGGCTGAGGAAGCCGTGAAAGCAGCGCGAGAAAAAATTAAAGATGACGAATTCATGCTGGTAACTGGATCATTATATTTAGTTGGTGATGTGCTGGGTTTTAAGGATAGACTAGCAGACTAGTTGCCACTAGAATAATTTCACCAGCAGCGGGAAAAATAAATTTAACAATAATACTAAAAAGAAGAACATACTAATTCGGTAATATAACTTATTTCCTTTTTCTTCACCTTTCAGTTTGCGGAAAAATACCTGGGCCATCCTTCCTCCATCTACAATGGGTAGGGGCAGCAAGTTAAACAGTCCAATTCCAAAACTTAATAAATATAACCAGAACAAAAATCCTTTGCCACCTGATCCCAAGCCGTTAAACCATTCTAATACATAAAAAGCAACTTTTCCTATTCCCTGTTGATATGATCCCTTAATTGCAATCTCATTCTCAATATTCTGTATGCCTAAGAAACCTTTTTTAGGGTTATCGGGGCTTTCGACTAAAGTAAGGGTGTAATCCTCACTAGGGGTATTAACAACAATTTTTTCTCCAGGTTTATATCGCACTAATTCTTCGTTGAACTCTTGGAAAGTTTTTACTTCTTCACCATTTATGCCTGTGATCAAGGTGTAGGGATTTATTCCGGCAGTCTCAAAAGGGTAATCTTGGTCATAATATGATCCAAAACTAAATCCAGTCTGCTCAACCATTCCTTGCTGTAGGGGGAAGGATACAAAATTTAGCAGGATTAATGCCATCAGGGCCAAGATAATGTTAGAGAAAGCCCCGGCAGCCAACACTGAGTATTGTTTAATATCCATTTGTTTTTTCAGCTGGTCTTCATTTGGTTCTACAAAAGCCCCAATTATTGGTCCAAATAAGACAATGCCTGTATTCTTTACTTCTACATTATGGGCTCTAGCAACAATTCCATGCCCAAACTCGTGAACGATGGCAATTACAAAGATAGAAATCAACCAGTACCAGAAAGGAAGAACACCCAGTCCAGGGATGTTTAACCCTGGTAAAACTAAAGATACGCCGGTAGTAGTAGCCGGGTTGAGAATTAGATCAACTAGATTTTTAATTAGGATATAAGAAATAGCCACCAAGCCTACAAATCCGGCTCCCACTCCAATGTATCCGATCATTATTATCCATTGACGGAATTTGGAAGAGTATTTATCCATCCATTTTAAGCCCCACTTCATCCGGTAAAGGAAAATTACTTTGGATTGGATGTCAATTTTTTTACGGAAAATTATTACTAAAGCAATTATAATTCCATAAAATATGAATATAGTGGGGTGTTTAGCTATAAATTGTAGAACATTCTCTAAAATCATTATATTTAAGAAAAACTAGATGTTTTTAATAGTTTCTGTTTTCTAGCAGGTTGTAATATCCCCCAACTGGTTCGTGTCACGAAACTAATTTGCACCATACGTCTTTAGGTGTTATATAAGCAGTAGAATTCCACTAGTAATTTCCTGAGTAAATCACTAATGATAGGCTGGATATTGACTAGATATAGGTGGTGGTCACAATCATTTTGACAGCTAAGAAGAAATTCAAACTCCCTTCAACTTCTTAGTTACAGGTATTTTTTCCTGACAATGCTGGCAGACGATAAGGTAGGATTGAATCCCTTGATATTTTTTCCGTTGATAGGGGGTAGTACCTTCCCCATCTTTGCCACAGCGAGGGCAGGTATAAACTGCTTCCATAGTCAAAGAATTTTCATGGGCAGTTTTATCTTCCTCATAACCACAAGCAGGGCAGACATAATCATTAGCTCTAATCTTAACCTTCCCTTTTTCTACCGGCTTGCCCATTTTAGCTTTCTTGCATTTAGGGCATAATTTACGGTATACCCAGGCCTTAACTTGTCCATTATCAATAGAACGATTACTAAAATATAAACATTCGTCCATGGATTGAGGTTGTTTTAGAAGCATGGGATTTTAGAAAACAGATTTAATTATAAATTTTTTCCTAGATTTACTTCTTACGCTTAGGTTTAAGTTTCCGGCTTTTGCATTTACGACATTTAACTTTGCCCTGGCTGACTTTAAGACTAGGCGACCTAATTTTAGATTTACAGTTCCGGCAGACAAACACATTTTTCAGCAGTCTGGCACCAGCTTCTTCGAATTTAACCATTTTAAACCGTCTTTGTTACTTGTTTAATAACTTTTAGTCCCATCAGCACCCAATATAAAACTTCTACCCCTTCCTTAATTTCATTTTTCATTTCTTCAGGTATTTCTAAATCAAAGGTCTCATAAGTAGACATATCCATAACGTTAGCCTGGTTTCCAGATACGGATAAGATTTGAGCGTTCTTCTTTTCTACGATTGGAGCTTCTACCTTATCATGGCCAGGCATAACTAAGTTTCTCTTTTTACCATCCAGCATTCCTACAGCCATCATATTAACTTTGGCGTGTCCATGTTTTCCTGGTCGGGAAGTGGAAGTATCCGTAATCTTACATGGTGCACCATCAATTATGATAGTGTCGCCCTTCTTCAATGTTCCTACGGAAACTAACTTTTTTTCATACATTTAAAGCCACCTGAGTGAGTTATAATTATTTTACTGCCAGACGAATATCTTTGTCAGTGACAGTTTTTCTTCCCGCATGCTCGGCTAAAGTCTTAGCTTGGGCAGATATTTTTAAAGCTTCCTGTTCCAAAACTTCAGCCAAGGCTTCCTTAGCTTCATCTGAAACTCGTAACGCTCCTGCTTCCCGCAGGATTTTATCCATAGCATTACTGGACAAAAACCTGTTTTTAGGCATAAATTACCAAAATTAGGGGTTATTTTTAAATGTTACGGGGGAAATGGGGTTAGAAGCTTGTTTTAACTCTTATTTAGGATAATGGAACTAAGTTTTAGTGGGGTAATCTATAAAGCTCAAAAAAAATCCCACAAACTTTTTCGCTCCTTTCGTTTTCTAGTCCTAATTAAGGATTCAATTTCCTTCTCAATCAGCTCATGATGGGGATATAATTTCTCGTCTTCCCTAAATTCTTTAGTATGGAAAGAACTGCGGCCATTATCATGTTTAAATTTATGGTGCTTATGCAGTAATTCATGATACATCAAATAATCCAACACTTCTGAACGCGAACCTTGAAATAAGGTAGAAACAGTTATTGTATCATTGTGAAAGTTATAACTAGCCAGCTTGCGGAATGATTTCTGCCCCCACTGCAAATTAGGCAGTTCCAATTGCTCATAAAAAAAAGAGCAATTTACCCGGCTAAATGATTCTTCTAATACTGGATCAGTTTTAGTTTTGATGGTAAGCTGGGGAATATTCTTAACAAAATTATTGTATAAATTAATGTTGGAAGATGTACCCCGCTTTTTTAATATCCTTAACAGCAAATG
>DATDWB010000003.1:0-8529 GCA_035289845.1 Candidatus Nanoarchaeia archaeon
TTATGGCAAAACCACAACTATGGGTAAAAAGTTATCCCTATCCAAACGAAGTTGCAGCCTTAGCTGATTTAGGACAACAAGATATTGGAATGGAGATATTTTTAGGTGGTGATTCCAAAAAAAATGACGAGTGTATGAAAATTTGTCAAGACAATTACCCTAAAACAGGAATTGAACTCTTCTTTTACCATGGCGAAGAAAAAAGACAACGAGAAGTAATTGTCGATCCGTTGTCCAATAATCCTAATTTGAGTAAATTAAGCCGAGATTATTTATTTGAATCCCTCGATCTGGCCTTAAAATATAAGGCCACGCACTTGCAATTAGATGGAGGAACTTACATTGCTGGACCTGGTTCGCTTATGGGCGAGAAAGAAGTTTTAAAGGCAATAAGTGATAAGAAAGAATTGTTGGCAGAAATAAAACAGAGATACGGGGACTTTCCGATATATTTTGAAAACACTTTCCCCATAAATGAAAAAAAACCAATATTTAGTTTGACTGGGCATAGAATGTCTGATTTTTGGAAACTGGGATTACCACTGGAATATGATATAGCCCACCATGCGGTAGCACTAGATATTTATAGCCGGGCGGAAGAGTTTAATTTCCCGTTAAATGAAGAAGAAAAGAATTTAGCTCGGAAAGTTAAAAATGTGGGCATAACCGCAGTTATCTTAGAAGAGCTGGAACATTTCCCAGAGATATACTTCACCCAATTGAGCAATGCTCAGCACTTCTCTTTTGATATTAAGCCCGATGTTTCACCTGAGGATCAAACCAAAGCTTTAATTTCTATGGATAATATTATTCCAGTTCTTTTAGCCAAAAGTTTGAATGTCGCTCCAGAAGTTGAGGATAAAGATTATGTTGAAAGACCTAACTTAAGAGCTTGGGTAAAAAATATTCAGGATATTATTTAAGGCTCATTATTTCTTATTTGTTTCATCCTGCCCTAAACACCAACCTCTTATTCAAAACATAATTTAAGATAGATATAACTCCCGCTGCTAAGATTATTCCCATCAAATAGGGTATAGGTAAAATTACAGTCAGGAAATATACGGCAATCCAATTCAAGAAGCTCATAGCCAAAATTAAAACCGCAAATCTAAAAAAATTGCCATTCTGCTTAAAAGTTATGCGGGAATGAAAGAAAAACAAGAAAATGACTTCCACCCCCAAAGCTAAACCGTAAGATAGCATATGCCACAGAGCCAAAAATTCGGTCAGCAGATAAGTCAAAGTCAAATTTAAGATCAAACTTAGACCGCCGCCAAAGATAAATTTAACATAACTGTACAGGTCTTGCTTAATTTCAGAAAACAACTTCATCAGGCAGGGTAATTAAATGGAAAAGATATAAAAAGGTATAGTATTAGGCTTCTAGATTAACATGAATACCCAATCTTTTTACGACTCCTTATGGGACAATAAAATAGAAGCAGATAAAGAAGACCAACTATTATTCCTGCGTAAAGAAAGCATTGATTATTCTTACGCTTCTCTAGGCAATCTTAAAGATCAACAATTGCTGGAAATCGGCTGCGGGAGCGGATTGCAGACCTTATACTTCTTAAAACAAGGCGCCAAAGTTACGGCCATAGATATTTCTCAATCCAGCTTAGATGCAACCCGAAGATTAGTGGAGACCGGAGGATGGTCAGTTAAGTTAACCACAGCTGTCATGGATGCGGAAAAATTAGAGTTACCCGAGGAGCATTTTGATGCTGTTTATATCAATTCGGTGCTGATGCACGTTGACCCCGTTAACGTTATTTCCAACGCTGTTAAAGTGCTCAAAAAAGGAGGAAAATTGGTGGTGGTAGAACCGTTGAAATACAACCCCTTTATAATGTTCACCCGACTATTCTCCCCCTATAGAAAAACTAAACCCAAATATATGGATCTTAAGCTAATGAATAGTTTTAAGGATAAGTTCACCAATTGTTGGCATAGGGAGTTCTATTTCCTTGCTCCAGTTATGATAGGGCCAATTTATTTTTCTAATAATTTTATGTTTAGAGGAATTTATTCCCTGCTCAAAAGGCTAGATCGGGGGTTGCAAAAAAATAAAGGACTTAGTTCTTTAGCCTGGGTGACAGTTTATAATTATGAGAAATAAGACCAAAATATAACTTATTCTCAGCTATTAAGTACATAATTTACAAAATCTTTATATTCTCCTTAGGAAAATTAACCCAATTATGAAGATTCCGGTAGGCATCCCTGATTTTAACCAAGAAGAAATAGATAATGTTTCTAAAGTAATGGCTTCCGGCTGGATCGCCCGAGGGAAAGAAGTAGATCTATTTGAACAGCAATTAGCTAATTATTTAGGTATTAAAGAGGTGGTGCTAGTAAATTCAGGGACCAGCGCCTTGGAAATAGCCCTGCGGTCTTTAAAAATTGAAGGCAAGGAAGTAATTACCACAGCTACTTCCTGTGCTCCTACCGCCAATGCCATTGTCCACTCGGGAAACATCCCCGTAATGATCGATATTTCTCTAGAAGATTTTAACCTTAACCCAGATAAAATTGAGGAAGCCATAACTTCCCGCACCGCAGCCATTATGCCCGTTCACGTTTACGGACGGACCGCGGACATGGAAAAAATAATGGCGATCGCTCAGCGGCATAACTTAATTGTAATTGAAGACTGCGCCCAATCTATGGGAGCTAAATTTAACGGCCGGCAGACGGGTACTTTTGGCCGAGTAGGCTGTTTCTCGCTTAACATTAATAAAATAATAACTACTGGGGAAGGCGGTTTCATCGCCACCAACGACCACCAAGCTGCGGAAGCCGCCCGAATGATTCGTAATTATGGGCGTGATCCTTCCGGTTCGGATTACTGCTATACTCATTTTGGGCACAATTTCAAATTCACTAATCTCCAGGCGGCAGTCGGTCTGGCGCAATTAAAAAAAATTAATCTCTTGATCCAAGCTCGAAGAAAAAAGGTTGAGTTCATGAATAACTTACTTAAAGAAGTTGAAGAGATCATACTGCCCGGCGAGAGAGAAAATGAATCGGCAGTATATTTTAGTTATACTGTGCTGTTAAGCACCCCGGGGATTAGAGATAAACTCAAACAATTTTTGGAAAATAAAGGGATAGAAGTTAGGACCATGTTCCGGCCCATGTGTGATCAGCCTTACTATCAAGAACGGTTTGGCCAACGAGTAAAACCTCTTCCCAACGCCGAATATGTGGGAGAAAATGGGTTATATGTCGGCTGCTACCCTAGTTTGACGGAAGAACAAATGATTTTTATAGCCAATAGCCTCAAGGAGGGATTAAATGCCAGCCGCAGCTAGCACCCAAATATTTAGTAATCAAGCTAAGGACATACAATTAAGTGTAGTAACCGTTACTTACAATGAACGAGAAAATATTACGCCTTTGATAGAAAAGTTGAACGAAATTTTTCAAGGCAATAATATAATTGGGGAAGTGGTAGTAGTTGATGACAGCTCACCGGATGGTACTTCAGAAACCGTATTGGAATTAAGGAAAAAATATCCCAAAGTGGTCCTGGTAAAACGACCGGATAAAATGGGTATCGCCAGTGCTTACAAAGACGGTTTAAAAACGGCTAGAGGAGAAGTGATAACGTTCATGGATGCCGATTTAAGCATGCCACCTACAATTCTGCCTCAATTATATCAAATTGCCAGCGAGGGAAAAATTGGCTGGGGGTCAAGATATTTAAAAAAAACTAAGTTTGAAACTGACTGGTTTCATTATTTAGGAGCTTCGGTACTTAACAAATGGATAGCCCACTGGCTTAAGACCAGAATAAAAGACCATACCTTAGGTTATGTGTGCCTAAAACGGAAATTGTTGGAAAAAATCCTTAATTATGGCAAGGAAAAAGAAGTCAGCCCATTTGATCAGGTGTTATACGGTCTGCCAATATCCGCCCTTTCAACAAAATTAAATTTGTCAATAGTAGAAATCGAGTCGCCGTATGAAAAAAGAACTTACGGCGAGACTAAGATAAAATTTGTTAACGGTGTTAAATTAGTTTTGTCTAACATGAAGCAGACGCTGGAGTTAAGGAAGAAACTGGGACGGTAAACTCAACTTTTCATCTCTTTTCTTACCCATCTAACCACTAAATAAATAGAAGCTAAAGCCAAAATTACATCAATGTACAACGCTATAAACCCTAACCCATTCAATAGTTTGTCCACCCCGGTTTTAGGAGTATAATTATCAATTACATCAGTTGTAGTTTTCCAGCCCACAGGATAAAAGTAAAATTTGTGAGTACTGTCCACGACCTCAAATATCCCGTCAACAATCTCAATTTCTCCTCCATAAACGGGATATTGCAGACTGTCTTTGCCAGTAATGGTAGTTAAATAAACCAAGTTAGGTTTTAAATTAGCACCTAAAGATTCACTAAAATTAAACATCCGGTGGTAATCATCTGGGTTCCAGCCGCACCAGCCCGGGCGTCCGCATTCAATATAATAAAGTGGAACTTTCAGAGTTGGGCCTTTTATTGATTCCATATACATCAACAGCTCCGGGAAATTATTGCCAATCAAATAATGCTTGTCAGCCATAGTCCAAGAAGTTATGCCGGTATAAACTAGAGGGTCGACTACAATCAAAGAATTATCCGGAATGGTATCCACATAATCTCTCAGCTCTAGGAAACTGTCCCGCTGAGTTAAAGAGTTCCTCATTAAAAATAAGTTTAGAACCAATACTACTGCCATCACCATTAAAATTGATTTGCGGAAAGAGGTTTTAGATTGAATATAATCATTTAACTTGAAAATTAACTTAGCGGCAAACAAAGGCAGGATGGTCATGAAAAACAAAAAGTGGCTTCCCGTACGTCCAGCCAAATAAAGCCATAAGCCAGCAGCAGAAAGGATGACAATGAGGGATGAAGATTTTTTCTTAACAATAGAATAGACCATCCCCAGCAAACCCAGAATCAAAATTATAGGGCTGCTCCGGAACATTACCTTCAAAGATGATTTACTGACGGTTACAAACCGTTCCCAATTCCAGGGTTTCTGCCCGCCTAATCCGGAATAAATATTTTCTCCAATATCAGTAAAAGTAGTAAAATAAAAGTCGGTAATTCCTTTTTCTTTGAACAAAAGGTAATTGTACACCCAAATTGGAGTTAGGACTAAAGTGAAGATTAGAATGCTTAACAGAATTATTTTTAAGTTGGGTTTAGAGATAAGAAATTTTCCTTCAGATTTTTTGATAACAGAGAATTCCCGGCCTCGGACACAGTAAATAATATAGACCAAAACATAAATTGGAACAACTAAGGCTACTACTGGTTTAGCCAGGAAACCCAAGCCCAAAAATAAAGAAGATAAGTAAAGGTTTTTTCCCCCAAATTTAAGATATTTAAGGAAAAAGTACAGGCTAAGCAATAAGAAAAAGAAAGCCACCGGATCCATTTCGATATTATTTTGCACAGCATACCCGGAAACAGCAAACAAAAATGCGGCCAGCAAACTTATATTCTTATTGGAAAAAAGATACTGGCTTAGCAGAAAGATAACCAAAGTAGTCAACGATCCAAATAGGATAGAGGGTAATCTAGCAGTTATAGGGCCAAATCCAAATAATTTATAGCCCATATCAACTAAATAAAAATATACCGGGCCCTGCTCCACCGTGGATAATCTGCCGGCGGAGATGATATTATACGGAGTCAGACTGTAAACAATTTCGTCCGGCACAAATTCTTGATTGTTGGCTACAATCAGCCGTAGGACAAAAGCTAAAATTAAGATGCAGATTAACAGAATACCAATTCTGGTTAGTTTCATCTTTTATATTTTGGCAGATTAGGTTTATAAAATGTTCTGTGCTCGGACATTGCCCTAACTAAGGATTGCATCAATTGGAGAGGCTTTGATAAAAAATATACGAAGAGGTTAGGGGCCACACCTAAAATTATATCCCCTTACTTCATAATCTTTAAATAGCCTCAATTGGAAAGGAATTTAATGGAAAAAAGTGATAAATGGTGTTCAGAAATAGGCGTGGGCGCAGTAAAAATATCTGACTTAAGCAAACAATATATTGCTGAAGTATTGTCGCAGAATAGATTAAGTTACGGCAAATTCTCCCGCCAATTTGAAACTAATTTTGCCCATATTCATGGCTGCAAGTATGCAATCTTTGTAAATTCCGGCACCTCCGCCCTGCAAATTGCGGTAGCGGCCTTAAAAGAAAAGTACGGCTGGAAAGAGGGAGAGGAAGTAATTGTTCCGGCCTTGACATTTGTGGCTAGTTCAAATGTTATTTTGCAAAATAATCTTAATCCAATATTTGTAGATGTTGATCCAAAATATTATAATTTAGATCCAGCCAAAATTGAAGCGGCTATTACCCCTAAAACTAGAGCCATAATGGTAGTACATTTATTTGGCCAGCCGGCAGAAATGGATCGAATAATGGAAGTTGCCCAAAAACATAATTTGCGAGTGATTGAGGATTCGTGCGAAACTATGTTAGCTAAATATGCTGATAAAACTGTAGGAAGCTGGGGGGATATTTCCTGTTTCTCAACTTACGCCTGCCACATTATCTGCACAGGAGTAGGAGGATTAGCTCTGACTAACAATCCTGAATTGGCAGTAATGCTTAGAAGCCTGGCCAATCATGGGCGGGATGCAATTTATACCTCCATGGATGATGATAAGACCGAAGATCGAGAAGAATTAAGGATGATCATGAACCGAAGATTTAATTTCATCCGCAACGGCTACAGTTTTCGGGCTACGGAGATGGAAGCGGCGTTAGGTTTAGCCCAATTGGAAACTTTAGAATATAACATTTCTATCCGCCGCTTGATTGCTTCCTTGTTTAATCATAAATTATCCCGCTGGGATAAACAACTCCAGCTTCCAGCCATTCACCCGCAAGCCGAACATTCGTTCATGATGTTTCCAGTCGTGATTAAAGATCCAAAAATTGTCCGGGAGGAGTTGACCCTATTTTTAGAGGAAAATAATATCGAAACCCGCCCCCTTCCTCCGCTAGTTAATCAGCCTTTTTACAAGTCAAAGTATGGGGTAAATATAGAAGATAAGTTCCCCGTCGCTAAGCATCTTAACAATAATGGATTTTATATTGGCTGCCATCCAGAAATTTCTACTAAGGAAGTTGAATACATAGTAAAAAAGATTGATCAATTTATGGAGAAAAAGAATTTAAATGGAGGTATTACAGATTAATAAACACAGAAATCCTGAAATCGCCTACCCACCGTTCGCTACGCTCACTCCGCAGCAAGCTGCAGGGTATTTTCGGCGATTTCTAACTCGGATTTCTGGTTATTACTCGCTGAACCGTTGCAAGCACACAATGAAGCAATGACTTCATTGGTGTCCCGATGAAATCGTTGTTTCATCACGGACAACGGAGTATTAGACCCAGCGAGTAATAAACCTAATTACTAACCATGAAATGCGCCTTAATTACGGGAGTAACTGGACAAGATGGACCTTACTTAGCAGATTTGTTATTAAATAAAGGGTATAAAGTCTACGGAACTTACCGCCGAGTATCTAACCCTAATTTCTGGCGGCTGCAACAGTTGGGTATTGCCAATAAGATAACTCTTATCCCAGCCGATTTAACTGACATGTCGTCGCTATTGGAAGCAGTCACTACGGCTAACCCTAACGAAATTTACAATTTGGCAGCACAAAGTTTTGTCGGCGCGTCCTTTGATCATCCCCTGCTAACTACCGAAGTAGATGGAAGCGGAACCTCCAGATTTTTAGAAATAATTCGTCATTTAAATAAAGATATTAAATTATATCAAGCTTCCACCAGTGAACTGTATGGAAATTCTCCGCCGCCGCAAGATGAACACACTCCCATGATTCCCAATTCTCCTTACGCTGCTGCTAAGCTGCTATCCTATAACATGACCCGAATTTATCGTAAATCTTACGGAATTTTTGCTTCTAATGGGATATTATTTAATCATGAAAGTCCATTTAGAGGATTAGAGTTTGTAACCCGAAAAATATCCAATTCCGTTGCTAAAATAAAATTAGGGATGCAGAGCGGGCTGTCTTTAGGAAATATCGAAGCTAAACGGGATTGGGGATATGCTCCCGATTTCGTGGAAGCCATGTGGAAAATAATGCAGCATGATACGGCCGATGATTTTGTAATTGCCACCGGGGAAACCCATTCGGTAAAAGAGTTCGCAGAGCAGGCTTTTGCCGTAGTTGGTCTAAACTGGAAAGACCACGTCCAAGTTAAGGATGAACTTAAGCGGCCCCTGGATGTGGAGCTGCTGCAGGGGGATTTTAGGAAGGCTAGAGAAGTATTAGGATGGAAGCCTAATGTTACATTCAAGGAGTTGGTCAGAATTATGGTTAGTGAAGATTTAAAACGCTGGAAGATGCACCTGAATGGAGAAGTTTTCCCCTGGGACGCTCCTTATTTCTCGGATAATATAGATATTGTTTCCCGGAACGTGGTTAGGGAAGGAAAAGTTAGATTAGGACAGATGAAAGA
>DATDWB010000004.1:0-13484 GCA_035289845.1 Candidatus Nanoarchaeia archaeon
GGCAAATAGTATGCTTAAAAGAGGAATGGGAGAAACATTGCGTGGTCTTACCGTCTGGCAACAAGCCAGACATTTTTATGCGAAATGTTTTACCCATAATATGCTTGTGAGGTGCTGTTGATGGAACTTGCAACTAAGCCGGTACAAGACTTAGTTTAAGTAATATTTTAACTAAAAATTAATAAAACATTAGGTATACCTATACTAAATGCCAGATATTAAATTAAGTCTAATTGTACTACGCTCCAAGGATATAGATAGCCTGCGTATATTCTATGAGTTGCTGGGTTTTTCTTTCAGTCAAGAGCAGCATGGTAATGGGCCAATCCATTATGCCAGTACAAATAGAGAGGTAGTGATTGAATTATATCCTACACTAAAAAAGAATGTTGATAATACTCTGATTGGTTTTAAGGTGTCTAATTTAGAAGCGCTTCTGCACGGAATAAGTGCGGAATATATTCCTAAACCCCCATCCGAAACCAGCCACGGAAAGGCTGTATTTTTACGCGATCCGGACGGAAGGTTAATTCGTTTGGAAGAATTTCCTAAACAAGACCACAATTTATATTAATATCTTCTTCTGGCAGGAAATAATGGAAATAGAAGAACTGCAAAAAATACAAAAAGAACACGATTACGAATACTGGGACCATGATAGCAATGAACTGGAAAATATCCGCCACATCACGCTTCATGTTGGGAAATTGCTGGGAAAATTAGCTGCCTATTGTGAAGCACACGAACATCAAAGAAATTTTCCCACAGTACAAATCAAGGATGAAGTCGTGCCAGATTTATTATTTTATGGCCTGCATCTGGCAAATATGTTTAATCTTCAATTAGATCAGCAGTATCTGCAAAGATTAAAACAGAATAAAGAGCGGCTGCAGCAAAATTAGGCTTTCATGAACCGGATTAAAGAAAAGAGAGAAAATAACAAAAGATAACCACAATATTTTTATACAACCACCTATCCCTCTTATTTTTAATGAACCACCTTATCGAATCCCAGCAATTCGATAGAGAGCTTATTTTTTCTTTGTTTGCCCTAGCAGAAAAGTTTAGAACTGCCTCTTCACAACCTTTACGGGGAAAAATTCTAGCTACCCTTTTCTACGAGCCCAGTACCCGTACACGGCTTAGCTTTGAATCAGCAATGTTAAAATTGGATGGCAACGTGATCAGCACCGAAAATGCCCAGGAGTTCTCCTCTGCCGTGAAGGGAGAATCATTAGCCGACACCATTCGCATTGTTGCAGCGTACGCGGATGCAGTTGTACTGCGTCATTATGAACCTGGTGCAGCGCAAACCGCTGCCAACATCAGTCCGGTACCGATCATCAATGCAGGGGATGGCGCAGGCCAGCATCCAACGCAGGCATTATTGGATTTATACACCATTTGGAAAGAGCTTGGCCGAGTTGATAATATAACCGTGGTATTTGTTGGTGATTTGAAATACGGCAGGACGGTACGATCATTGTGTTATCTCTTGGGGAAATTCGAGAGGATTACAATCATTTTCATCGCCCCACATACTCTGACGATCAATGATGACATTAAATCCTATTTACAACGACATAAAATTACATTTAAAGAACAAGAATCATTAGAAAAAGCATTGCCTCTAGTTGATATTGTCTATATGACGCGCATTCAAAAGGAAAGAATGTCTCCAGCAGAATACGCAGCTACGAAGAAAAAATATACCATTACCGAAGATAATTTACAATTACTGCAGCCCCAGGCGCGCTTATTACACCCCCTGCCCCATGTGGAAGAAATCCAATTATCAATCAATACTGAACAAAAAGATAACCGAGTTGCTTATTTCCGTCAGGCAGCAAATGGGTTATATATCCGCATGGCCTTGCTCTACTACTTGCTAAACAATAAAAATTGAACCCTCACTCCTTCAATAACTTCTCAATAATCACGGCAAAGGCCGGCCGGGCGATAAATACTCCAAACGAGATCCCGGCAATGGTAGTCAACGCGAATCCTTTTAATAATCCTGCTCCTGCCCATAACAACGGCAGCACCCCTACTACAGTTGTCAAATAAGCGCCCAGAACAATAAACCTTGCATTCTTAATTTTCTGTTTCCAGTCCGAAATAGCCTGGCCTCTAAGAGTTTCATCGGTAATAACAATCAAATGGTCTACCCCCGTCCCGGCTATGATAATAATTCCAGCTAATGATGCTAAATCTAAATTCCAACCCACCATGGCTGCAAAACCTAGAACGATAACCATCTCCGAAAGTAAAGTTAATATCATGGGAATAACTACCTTAAGTTTCCGATATCTAATCATTACCACGACGCTAACTGATAAAATAGCTAACAGCCCGACTAAAAATAAGTTATTTACAAATTCCTTGCCTAAAGTTGGAGAAATGGTATCAATTTTAACAATATCTAACTTAACCGGCAGACTGCCAGTGATGATGATAGTCTGCAGCCGTTTCATTTCTTGTAAAGTGTTTTCTACTGCTTCCTGTTGAGTCCGGCCTACCCCTGATCCTGAAATCTGGATATTAGTTGTGGCTCGTCCTTTCAACTCTGAACCAATTCTTAAACTGTCAACTTGTTTATCATCCAAAAACAATACTAAATCCTGACTTAGATACGACCCACCTTCATTGGTAACTATGCTTAATGAAGATGTTAATTGAGCCTGCCTTTGGGCTGCTTCCGGAGCTAGAGTAATGGAGAAGAAAAAACTACAGCCGTAGCCATCACCAGTAGAGAAACATCCTCTGCTGGGATCAATTCCAGAACAATCGGCGCTTCTACAGACATAAGTAATATCGTTCTTTCCACCTTGAAAAACAGTTTCATTACCAATCATAGCTTCAAACTTCCCCTGTTTGGAAAGAAGATCTTTAACTTCCTGCTCCGTTACCCCGGCTATTTCAATTAAGATAAATTTTTCTCCCGATAAATCCGAAGCGGACCTAACTACAATATCACTCAACCCATATACATTCAGCCTCTGTTTTAAACTATCAATAGTCAATTCTATATCAGCCAGGGAAATTTCTTCCGCCGGTTTAAGTAAAACTCTTGTACCACCTTCCAAATCTAATCCCTTACGTAAGTTAGATTTAGGAGCCGGGTTTAATTTCCATCCCAAATCAACCTTACCTGCTTCATCGGCAGTGGTTATCAGGACATATTCTCCGTTAGTAGTTTCCACGTTTAAAGTTCTATTTTCTTTCAGTTGGCTAACAATAGAGTTATAATCAGCAAAATCTACTATTGGCTGACCATTCAAGGAAATTATTTTTTCATAGCCTAAGGGCCTAATATGCGGATCTGGATTTTCTATACCTGCTTTGGCGGCAGAAGAATTTTGAGCCACATTGCGGATTACCACTCCCTCATTCCCAAAAATTTGGGGCTGAATTAATATTAACGATAGAACTAGGAAAATTAATAGCATTATAACTCGCCAATTGGTAAGTATTGATTTTAGCCTTGAATTCATTTTTCTTCCTGAATATTTTTTGAAAAATTTATTTTCTGTTAATTTTAATGTTTAGCATCTTTCTTATGTAAATATAAGCGCAATAATCCCGCATTCTGTATCCAAGTCATGATAATATCAACTATTAACCCTATAAATAAAATTAACATTATTTGTTTTATGACTTCGCTTTCTACCAATAATAAAGATACTCCTACTGCAGCGATAGTAGTGATAGCCATGGTTAACCCCGTTTTCATGGCCCCATATATTCGTTCCATGATTGTACCTTCCCGTCGTTTTAAGACTCTGGTTGTTAGCAAAATATCTGTATCTACTGAATATCCTATCAGCATTAAGAAAGCCGCAATTCCGGCAGTGCTTAGTTTTATGCCCGTTAAGTTAAAAACCGCCAAAGTTACCACAATGTCTGAGAAAGCCGCCAGGATTACTACTAAACTTGGGATAGGCAGTTTAAAATAGATGAAAACTACTATCCCCATCAAAATAAAAGCTACCAGTAAAGCGATTATGGTCTGTCGGAAAAAACTTTCCCCTAGCGAGGAGCCAAAAGTTTCCACACTATAGCTGCCTGGAGGCAAAGATGTTTTTTCTCCAATAATAGTTAATAAATTATCCACTTCACTCTGCTCTTGAATATCTGAATCAACCACTACACTAATTATTTCTCCCAAAGAATTGATGGTGCGCACATTTATTTCTGCCAACGGCAATTCTTGATTTAGATACTGTTGAAATTCACCAATATTTATTGAAGGAACATTACTAATTTCCTGATCTATAGTTATGGTTGACCCGCCTTTAAGGCTTATACCCTTATTTACAAAATCACCGGTGGTTGAATATTGGACTCCTATTTGAATAATGGCCCCCACTACTAGAAGAAAAGGAATTAACAGCAGCAACTTGTATTTTTGTTCATAAATTTGCTTTAATTTATTCATTATTTTTGGATTAGGATAAGGGAGGATATATAAAGATTGCGCTGAATTGGCTCTGTAGAAAAAGTCCGTCTAGGTCAAGATTGTCAATGATTATCGCAGATAATCTTGACTTTACCAGACGTAGCAGACCATGTTCCTAAAATTTAGTTTAGGATTGTGGTACATGAAAATCAACAAAGATTTATTTTCAGGACAGAAATGTGACTAAGTCACATTTCTTGTATGAGAAGTAGGACTTTTTCTACAGAGCCGCTGAATTAGAGAACGGTTATTAAATTAAGTTCTACCAGAATTCAACCGCCCCATAACATTTATATATCTTATTTCTATATAAACCTCAAAAGAGGCGAGTCTAGATTGGAATTCATAAAACTTAAACAAGTCAGTAAAGAATACAGCCGGAAAAAAGTTCTGGAAGATGTCAACCTGGTAATTGAAGAGGGGGATATTTTAGGGGTTGTGGGTGAATCCGGCAGCGGTAAAACCACCTTACTGAGCCTAATTGCGGGATTTATCGAACCTACTGAGGGAGAAGTTACTTACTTTTCGCGGATTCATCAGCAGGAACGGAATTTAAACCGAAACATCCATCAAGTAAAAAAACATATTGGATTTACTCCTCAGCACAATTCTTTTTATCCTAAATTAACAGTTAAGGAAAATTTACTTCATTTTGGCAGATTATACGGTTTAAAAGACAAGACTTTGTTGGATAACATCACCGGATTACTAAGTTTGGTTAGATTGATGGAACACCAAAATAAACTGGCGGGACATCTTTCGGGAGGAATGCAAAAACGGTTGGATATTTCTTGCAGCCTTATCCATAAGCCAAAAATATTAGTGTTAGACGAGCCCACAGCTGATTTAGACCCTCTGCTTCGTAAAGACATTTTAAACTTGCTTCAAGAAGCAAATAAACAGGGTATCACTATAGTTTTAGCATCTCATGACTTAGAAAATGTAGAAGATATTTGCAATAAAGTGGCTTTTGTCCACCAGGGAAAAGTTCATACTCAGGGGTTGATAGATGAAATCAAGAAACCTTTCCAAAGTGATTCCTTTACCATTAGTGTTAGGGGTAAAGAAAAAGAACGAATTTATCGCTACCTTAAATCCACTAACAATCCCCAAATAATTGATTTAGGTGATAGTTTGGTGGTTTATCCTGACAACATCCAGCAAACTATCAGTGGGCTGTTAAAAATTATTGACCAGGAAAGATTAAATTTGCACGATCTCAATTTTAGAAATGTTCCACTTAAAAATATTTTTGAAAAAATAACCGGACGGAATTAATGAAGTAATATGAGGATAAAATAAAATGAATTCCTTGTGGCTGCTTACCCAAAAAAACTTGAAAGTCCTGCTTAGAGCTAAAGGATCAGCCTTGGTAGTAATTCTGGCCCCTCTGCTAATAATTCTAATATTAGGATTTATCTATAATAATTCGGACCAATATGGGATAAAGGTAGGAATTTATTCTTCTTCATCAAACGGGGAAGTTGAGGCCTTTGTCAATCTGCTGGAAGAGGATAATTTTATAATTCAATCTTATCCCCCTTCTCCTGCCGGAATAGACAGTTGTATTAAAGATATTAAAAGCGGTTTAGTTCACACCTGTATCGATCTGCCCGAGAGCCTTAATTTGGAAGGTAATTCCCCCGCCGAAGTAACCTTCCATGTTGACCCTACCCGAATTAATTTGGTGTGGATGATTCAGGAAACTGTGGGTTCAAAATTTAATTTGAAGTCTCAACAGATCAGCCAGGAATTAGCCCAAGGGATTATAGATGTCCTCAGTGAAACAAAGGATCAAATCAATGAGAAGAAAAGTTTGTTGGAAACCATTAAACAGCACAGCAGCGCTGCTTCCAGTTCTACTGCTTCGATTAAAGAAAGTTTGAGTAATTTGGATTTATCTTCCCCCGCTGTAAGTTATGCTAACGACCCCACTGCCAAAATTAATTCAGCTATTACTGAAAGTCTGGAATCAATTACTGAAGCCCAGCAAAAATTAGAAAATCTAACTGGAAGCGACAAAGATGAAGTCACTACTTTGCTTGGCCGAGCAGAGGATGATTTGCAGGCAGCATCTAAGTTCGTTTCCGGCAACGCCAGCGGAAGTTTAGATTCTTTCCTCATTCAATTAAAAATGGGGTTAGACCAAGCGGTAATTAAATTAAAAACCACCTCCGAAGTAGTCAGCAGCGCCAATTCCAATTTTGATAGTTTGACTGGTACTCTATCCGACAGCGTTGCTGCCATGAATGATTTGGATAATTCTCTTAATGAAATTATATCTCAGTTGGAATCAGTCCAAACCACTGATGCTAAAACAATTTCTTCACCCTTATCTATTAGGATAAATAAAGTAAGCGAGGAAAGCACCTACCTTAATTACTTGTTCCCCGCCTTACTAATTTTAGTAGTAATGTTCAGTTCATTGATGTTAGGTACAACTTTAGTAATGATGGAAAAAAATAGTATTGCTTTCCTGCGCAACTTTTTCCTTCCTTTGCGCAAGATAAGCTTCATAGCTTCAATCTATCTGACTAATTTAATCTTGATAGTAATAGAAATAGTAATTATATTATTAATTTCGCTGTTCTTCCTTCCGGGAAATTTATCTCAATTTCCCGCTTTGGCGCTGGTTTTGTTCTTAGCTTCCTCAATATTTACCTTTCTGGGTATGGGGCTGGGATATTTATTCACTTCGGAAGAAACCGGATCCTTGGCTTCAATATCTTTAGGCAGCATCTTTTTATTTTTATCCGGCTTGATCTTGCCTTTAGAAGGGATGTCCGGTCCGGTCAGGCAATTTTTAATGTTTAACCCTTTTATTATTGCCGAAAACTTAGTGCGGGAAATATTTTTGTTTAATACTCCCTTAGGAGATTTGTGGATAGATATTTTGTTATTAGCCGGCTATAGTTTAGTTTTATTCCTTATTATTCTGGTAGCCGAATCAGTGCTGCACAAGAATCTAGTTAAACGATTTAGGAAACATTACCATCATAAACATCATGAAACCAAAAAAACAGTTTAGGGTAGTGGTAATAACTGGTTCTCCTGGAACCGGAAAATCTACTCTTGCTAAATTGTTAGCCCAAAAACTAGGTTTTTTTAGACTAAACCTGCATTATTACTATAAATCTATTTCTTTACGGTATGATACTCAGAAAAAATGCTATGATATTGACTTAAATAAATTTATTAAGTTGGTAGCTAAGAAATCCAGTCAAAACAATTTAATTATTGATTCCCACATTGCCCACCTGCTGCCTAAAAAAATGGTAGATTGGTGTATTGTGCTTACTTGTTCCGATTTGAAACAATTAAGCCAGCGGTTAAGGAAGCGAAAATATAGTGCCAAAAAGATTGAAGAAAATTTGCAGGCCGAAATATTCCAGGTTTGCTTGACCGAAGCTCAGGTAAATAAACATAAAATTTTAGCCTTTGATACTGCGAAGAAGAAAGTAACTCTGATAGTTAAAGAAATGGTTAGGGTTATAAAAAAAAATCAGCCCAACAGTTAATTATAAATATTCAATAATCTTAATAAATAAAAAATGAAAAAGAAGTTGCCCCTTTTACCAATAGTTATTAGTATAACAGTAATTGTAGCTATTTTCTTTGTAGTAGAATCTTACCAATTATTGAATGATTCGGAAAAAGGGGATGGCCCGTTAATTGGCCAAGCTTTCAGGGCCGCGGTAGATAGGCTGGTTGTTTCTAAGTCCCCGCCGATCACTAAAGCCGAATCTAAAGAGATTACTCAGCGAAGATTAACAACTGCTTTAAGCCGTTATGCCTCGGAAGAGCATGAACGAGAAGAAAAAGGTTTAGACCGCGGCGATCGGTCCCGCAGCCAATATGACAGCGAATTGCAGCATATGTATGAGAAAATGTGCCTTGATGTTGGATGTGTAACTACCGATGCCTCTCCAACTGCAGGAGAGAACGGCCCTAATTTTGATGTCAAGGGGATCACTTACACCAAAAAACCAGAACCCTATTACCAATGTGATGCCTATGAAGATTATTGCAAGGGCAATTATATTATTGATTTTTATTGTACGACCACCCCCAGTTCTGCCTTGGGAACGGCAACTGCCTACTGTCCGTGTGGTTGTTCTGATTCCGTATGTTTGAAATGCTCTCAAGACCCAGAACAGCCTCCGGCAGAAATTGTGCCATTACCCGATTTGATAGTCAGTAAAATTTATCCAAAAGTGTACAGCCAGCAGTGTATCAACTCCTATCAATTTGAAGTGTGTAATCAAGGTGACGCTGCTGTGGAAGAAGAATTTACGATCGACGTCACGTCCAATGGAGTTGCTGTCTCTTTCACCTATGATTTTTTTTATTATCCTCCTTTAGGTGTTGGTGAGTGTACTACTATTCAAAAGCCGAACAAATTGAATATTATTGGCTTTAAAGCCCCCTTAGACACGACGCAGAATGTTATTGTAAATTTAGATCCGGAAAATATTGTTGATGAGAAAAATGAAGCCAACAATAAATTAGCTGCCGGAGTTTATACCAATGATGCCTACTATTTTGATGAAACTTTGAAATGTGATGCTTTCTGTTATGATTCGGACGGTGGGAAAGATGTCTGGACAAAAGGAGAGATTACCTATAAATACAACGACAACACCTATACTCATACTGATTACTGTTATGGAGAAAATGAGATTGATATGCAGGAATATTCCTGCAAGCCGATCAGTTATTACGAAGACCTGCAGAAGTTTTCCAACCCCTGGAGTGCCGAGTATGTTAACTGCCGAGTTTTAGGTGCAAAGTGCGTTGACGGGAAATGTGTACCGGCGGAAGATACTTTATCCTGCTTAGATAATGAAGGCAGTACCGATACGTATCAAAGAGCATTGTTTAAAGGAACGATAAAATATACGCCGATGGATTCAACCTCCACGCAAACAATACCTGATTACTGCCAGGATAAAGAAATTCTGGCAGATGTAATTTGCGATTATGAACTTAAAGATACAGATGAAATCAATTGTTATAGACTAAAGGATCCAGTAACGGGTAAAGGCCACGTCTGTGAGGATGGCATCTGCGTTCCCACTGATATTGATTTTGAAGCGTGTGTCGGACCAACGGAATCTAAGATTGATCCTTTCAATCCCAGTAAGGTTACGGAAACAAAACTATTAGGTGAAGTTGGAGAATATACTGGTTGGTGTGCAGATTGGAATGAAAAAATTATCCTTCCCTACTGCATTAATAAATATCTTGAATATAAACCGCTCGATTGTTTCAATGACGATTTAAATAAGGATAGCCAGCCCGATCATGGCTATTGCGCCTGGGATCAAGCACTCGGGTTGCCTAAATGTATCCAACCTGATGACAGCTTAAAACAATGCACTGACACGGATCTGGGATTAGATTATGATAATCAAGGCATAATCCAATATGTAGACTTCCTCGGTCAATCTGGTACGCAAGGTGACGAATGTGTTGCCGACAGTACCGGCAGCGCTGATGATTTATTATTAGAAGCGTATTGTGAAGGCAATGACCATAAAATGTCCGAGCCTTATTCCTGCAAGGCTGAAGGTAAGGTATGTATCAATGGTGAATGTAAAACACCGAATCCTGCATTATTATTTTGTAATGATCCGGAAGGCGGACCAAAAACGGACATTTCATCTCCTGTAGAATGGATTGATATTTATGGAGATGACCATTATGATAACGATTATTGTCTTGATGTTAATGGTGATTACGCTAAAGAAAGTTCTATCGTTTTAGAATCCTATTGCAGCAGCAATGATTTTGTACAGGAAGCATTTAACTGCCAGGCCGGTACTGGCTGCCTTTGGGGAACATGCTTACCCATCGACGAAAGCCAAAAAAGCTGTCAGATCGATCCAAAAAATTCTAACTACATTACCATCGTCAATAAGTATGGAACCACAGAAAGCTATACCCCCTACTGCCAAAACAGTGATACTTCCGTTACGTATTATTGCAGCGGTGCCGATGTCGTCACGGAAGAAATACTCTGTCCGAGTGGCATGGTCTGCAACAAGTGGACCGGCTTATGCCAAACGCCCGACCCTTCCCTCGCAAGCTGTGTTGAAACGGCTGACGGAGTAATTACAACGGATGAATTTGGCAATGTTGACCAACAGAATAAAGACTGTGATTCTTCCACCTCCATAGAAGTGCCTTATTGTGTCGGCACATCGTGGGAACAAAAGGAAGAAAATTGTGCGGCTACAGAACAATGCAACCCCAAAACCAACTCCTGCCAGGAAGCAAATGAGGCCTGGGTTAGCTGTACCGGACCAAGCGGACCAAATACGGCAGTGAAAGAAAAAACGACTGCCTATAACCAGTTTGGTGAACAAGCCTATTCTCCGGGGATGGCAGGGTTGGACGAAGATATCTGTTTGATGGACATTAATCCAGAAGATTATAACAACTTAGGCATCGTTGAAGTCTGGTGTAATGCAGACCAAGAAGTAACCCTTGACTTCTTAACCTGCCCCGAAGGAACCACCTGTAATAACGGAATATGTTCCTAGGAAACTCTCCAGTCCATAAATTTTAGTTGTTTTATCTTTTTAAGATCTTGATCCTCCCTGGGAGAAAATATTAACTTAAGAAGATTGAAAAGGGTTGATTCCGGTTCATAGAACAGGTCTATCTCTTTATCATCTCCATCAATTATTGTCCCATCATTTTGCAGGATGTGCCAATCATTTTCCTTGCCGCTATAAAAACCATTGAACAGCGCTCCTTCCACTACTGTCCCTGCTGCACTTCTGGTAATGCTTAAGGCGCCATGAAAATTGGCTTCTTCATACCCAGGAATATAACTATCTTTATGAATAATATAAGATACTATTACCTCCTCCAACTGCAGCTCCTTAGTTAATCCATTTCTAACAAAGAAAGTAACTGCTTCGCCCTTATTATCCGACTTGGTCTTAAAAACTACCGAGTGATAATAACTAGGATAAGAACTAGAATAGTTAGAATAAAAAAGATTATCCCCATAAACCTCTAACCTCATACCACCAGGCAAACTTTTTATGATTCTTTTCATATTTGGATCCACCGGCCTAATCTTATCCGTTTCCAAACAATCTTCGATCAAATTGGTTTTAGAATCATGTTGGTAATCATA
Source organism: Candidatus Nanoarchaeia archaeon (assembly GCA_035289845.1). Lineage (GTDB taxonomy): Archaea > Nanobdellota > Nanobdellia > Woesearchaeales > GW2011-AR9 > DATDWB01. The sequence goes on from DATDWB010000004.1 coordinate 11,610, forward strand.
TACTATATCCCTTAATTGAGAACCGGGCTTTAAACTGATAGGCAGGAAAGATCCTATCTCTCCTTGTTTATCCTGGGGAATTATTATTGGAAGCCCCGCCTTAGTCTTGCCGCAATATAACTGCATCTTTTCCGCTCCTATAGCTTGAAGAACTACTTCTTCCGCATCCGGCCTATTGGACCATCCCGGCTTTAATGACCATAACCTCGGATAAATTAAATCCCGTCTGCGGCCTTTTTTATCTAGAGGGATAGCCCAGTAACTAAATGGCAGGGCATATCGGGTTGGAGTCAGGGTAAGCAAATCTTCCAGTATACTCATATAAGTTGGTAGTAGTAATAAATTAATAAAAATTGTGGTATAAAAATCAAATCCTGAATCACCAACGCTATCTTTATAAATTAGTCAAAATATAACCCTTTATGTCTAAATTAACTGCTCAGGATAAACTGCAAGTAAAAAAATTGATCAAGGAGTTGAAAGCTCATAAGGCTCCGCATACCGAATTTGTTACAGTATATATCCCTGCTGGATACGAACTTACTAAGATCACCAACCATTTAGCAGAAGAACAAGGTACGGCCGCCAACATTAAATCTGCTATAACTAGGAAAAATGTTCAGGGGGCGCTGGAAAAAATGATCCAGCATTTAAGAAATTTTAAAAAAACTCCCCCTAACGGCTTAGTTATTTTCTCAGGAAATATTGCTGCCGCCGAAGGTAAGCAAGATATGCAAGTCTGGAGTTTTGAGCCACCGATACCTTTGAATACCCGGATTTACCGCTGTGACAAGATTTTTGTAACTGACATATTGGAAGAAATGCTGGTAGAGCATGAAGTTTATGGGCTGGTGGTGTTAGACCGGCGGGATGCTGATCTAGCTTTATTAAAAGGTAAAACTATTGTTCCCTTGCAAAAAACTCACTCGGAAGTTCCAGGAAAATTTAAGGCTGGTGGTCAGAGTGCTGCTCGTTTTGCCCGCATTCGGGAGGGTGCCTACAAAGACCATTTCAAAAAAATTGCCGAGTATATGAAAAACCAATTCCTCCCGCTAGGAAATAATTTGAAAGGTATCATTGTCGGCGGACCGGGAACTACGGTCCAAGATTTTTTAAACAAGGATTACATTACTGGAGATTTAAAGAAAAAAATTATTGGCACTAAAGATTTGTCTTATACTGAGGAGTGGGGATTACAGGAACTTTTAGATCGATCGGAAGATTTGCTGGCGGAAGAAGATATTGCTATGGAAAAAAAAGCAGTGGCCCAATTTCTGAATGCTTTCCGAGATAACCCCAAAAAAGTTACTTATGGAGAGAAAGAAACCCTGCACGCCTTGGAGATGAATGCTGTAGACATATTATTAATTTCCGAGATTATTCCTGAAGACCAGATTTTTGCGCTGGAAGAAAAGGCCGAAGCTGGCGGGGCCATTGTTAAAATAATTTCTACCGAAACCCGGGAAGGGGTCCAGCTTAGGGATTTGGGGGGAATTGCGGCCATATTAAGATTTGAGATAGAGTGAAGTTATGACTATGGAGAACAACCTAATCCAAGAATCCTTCCATCGCTTATTTCCCCAAGCCGAATTTTCTTATCAAACTAAATTAGAGTACAACCGTCGGCTGGGGCCATTTAACGCCAACATAACTCTGCGCCGAAACTTGATCCAAATTAATTTTAATCTAAATTGGAAAGATATAGATCACGAAATAAAAATTGGTTTGGTCCAGCATTTGCTGTTAAGGATATTAAAAAAGCGGGGTACATCTTCCAACATTAATTTATACAATAATTTTGTTAAGAATATTCCCCAGCTTACCATCAAAACTAAAACTGATCCAGTATTAGAAGAATCATTTAGCCGGGTAAAT
>DATDWB010000005.1:0-16540 GCA_035289845.1 Candidatus Nanoarchaeia archaeon
TAGAGGTTTATTCATGAAGGTAATTCCGGTTAGATCTTGGAACAAAAAAGGACAAATGGAAATGGTAGGTTTAGTTGTAATAGTGGTTTTACTGACTTTGGGGATGCTTTTTTTAGCTAAGTTTGCCTTAAATAGATCAGAATCTACAACGGTAATAACTCGGTCCGGATTAGCTTCTAGTACGGTCACTGCAATATTAAAAACTACGGTTTCCTCTTCAGGGTGTGAAGGATTAGAACTAGGCCAGGTATTACTAGAAGATTGTGCTAAAGGAAAAATTTTTTTAGATAATTACGATCAGCAATGTGAAGGCATAGCCAATACTTGTGCTTATCTGGAAGAAAAATTGATTCCTCAGCTGTTGGAGGGAACTTTAGGCGCGTGGAACAAACGCTATCACTTAATAACTAACTTACGCGGCCGGGAAGACTTAAATCCCTTAATAAAAGTAAGTTCAATGCTGGGAGATTGTGTTGATAGGGAAAGGGATGCTTCTGTTCCTCATCCATTAGATGTGGGCTTAGGTACGCCGGTGGAAACTACCTTGTTTATTTGTGAGTGAGGTTAATAAGTTGTGTAGGTTAATAAGTCCCATCCCACAACATTTATATAGGAATTTTCTTTTTAAAATGGATAAAATAGGAAATCAAGCTTATAATAAAATGAGGTGTGTAGATATGGTTTCTAAGAAAGGACAAGGTCTTTCCTTGAATGTGATAATTATAGCAGCAATTGCCTTAGTGGTTATGGTAATCTTAATCGTTATTTTTGTAGGGCAAACTGGTAAATTTGAGAAACAAGTTGGTGAAGAAGCAGATACTACTTTGTTTAGTATGCGGGCAGCATATGGAGATTGTCATCCCGGGGTAGTTGATGAGGTAGCATTTAAAGCAGAATATACTTTAGCAGCAGTAGAACAATCAGAACAAGAACAAGCTAATGTTAAAGGAGTGGCTAAGGAAAAATTCCAAGACAAAATTGATCAATGCCGCCAAGCGGGAGCGGATAAAATCAGCTGTGAAAATGGGGATTGTAAATGGAGTTGAACCATTTCTATTTAGATTTTAATTTATTTTTTATAAAATTAAATTTGAAAGTAAGAACCTAGATCAACAAAACTTACCTTAATCAACCTAAAACATGAAAAAAGCAGCCGCAGATATTTGGTGGGTCATAATAGCCGCAGTTATAGCCATTGTAGTAATGATGGTACTTCTAGTTTTTTTTACCAACACCAGCAGTAAGACCGGTAAAAGTATACTAGAATGCGAGTCTAAAAATGGGGAGTGCTACCCCCAACCAGGATTTCCGGAAGCTAAATGCCCCGACGCAACAATAAAAACAACGTTTAGTTGTCCAAATAAAGAGCAGGTGTGTTGTATTGGCTTCCAACAATGAGTTCAATTCAGTTAAAATGTTGCTTAAGTCAAAACAGGGGGCTAATACTGCCAGTCCGACCAGTTTAGTTCTTATAATTTTGATGATAATACTGGGATTTATCTTCATTTATTCAATTATTTATGGTTTGCAGGGGAAATTTTTACCATGATAAATTTAATTCAGAGATTTTTTCCTGATAGAAAGGGAATGGAAATGTGGCAGTTAGTTTTGATAGTCCTAGCAATCTTATTCTTAGTATTCATGCTCTCATGGTATTATTTAGATTTGGGTGAAGGAATTAAACAGTTATTACGGAGGGTGCTTAACTTTTTCTGATGGAAATCGGCAAATTAATAACTTATCTGCTGGCGCTGCTAGTTTTAGTTATTTTAGGCATGTTCCTGTATCTTGATCCGGGAACGGGGTATGTTAAGATAACCAAAGGTTTTGGAGGGATACTAAATACTCTGCCCTCTGAAGAACAAGATTCTTCGGCCTTTAAGTTGGATATTCCGGCAGATCAGCGGAGCCAGATAGATACTTTGAAAGATACAATTGAATTAATGCTAAAGAGCAGTAAAAAAAACTGTTTTGCTAATTATGGCGGGTTCGGTGATTTAGGTGAACGGGGGATATCACTAACTTTAACCTACGATCCGGCCGTCGATTCAACTAAACTAAGAGTTTTAGGAGGGGAGGGAGGGGAGCAAGTAATTACCAATTTGTTATATGAATTTAAGGGAATGAAACCGTGTGTGGTTGCCGGCGGTATAGTAGCCGAAAATTTCCGGAAAAGATTTATTACCCAAGAAAACACTCAAATTAGTTCCGTTTATAATCCCATAAATGAACTAACCATTTATTATGAAACCGAATCAGCAGCAGGATTATTTGGTTTAGGGTTATTAAAAGGGGCTACTTGTTCTAATGGAAATAGGATCATTGTGCCTGAATTTGGCGAGCAGCCAGTGAATGATGAATGTAATAATCTCCGAGAGGGAGGATTTTTATTTAAGCCCAGTAGTGAACCAGGCAGTCAGCATATTTGTTTTTTCCCTACCAATACTGAATTTAATGCCAATGAAGATGGCCAAGACTGGATTTACATCAGCGGGGAAGAATCCCAAGGGATCAAATCACGGTATGCTAAGGATGAATTGGTGAGATGCTGATGAAAATTGGATCCAAGATGCGGAAAGGAATGGCCGCGGAGCAATTAGTGGTGTTAATATTAGTTATCGCCGCTTTTAGCCTGGTAGCTTTATTCTTAAAATATTTTTTTTTGGAAGCCGAACCTAAGGAAGCAGAACTGTTATGCCATAACAGTGTAGTGTTCAGAGCAGCTACCGTTTTTAATGCGGGTGGGGGAGATGATAAAAATATTCAATTAATTCCTCTATTATGTAAAACTACAGATTTAAAAATAGAAGGAGATCGGGAAGAAATTAAAGCCCGGATGGCTTACCTTATGAGCAGGTGCTGGTGGATGTTTAACGAGGCCCGGCAGGATAGCACTTTAGATGATGTGGGAAAAATAGAAAAAGCATTAGGATTTCAGGATACCTCCAATCAATGCTTTATTTGCCATACGGTAATCATAGATCAAAAACAAATTACCGGTGGAGATATTGAAGTCGAAGAGATGATGTCTTATCTGCTGAAAAAGGATCATACCCTCATCAAAGATTTGAAATATATTGATTATTTCCAGGAGTATGGCGGACCAGGAACAACGGCAATAATGGATGTTCTAAAACCGGGAACGGCTTATGCCATTGCTTTCTTTGCCCGGAATACTGATGAGGCTAGTTTTACAGTAGCGGATGCAGTAGCCACAGTAGCGGCAGTAGGAGGAGCGGTATCATGTATAGCTACCGCAGGGATAACCTGTGCTATTATTGCCCTGGGAGGAACGGCTTATTTAGTTGCTCATGGGGTAAATGCTTTACAGGCTAAAGAAGTCTTTTATGGCAAGAAGAGATATACCAGCATGGTAGTAGTGGATAACCTTAAAGATTTGAATTTAGTAGGCAACTGTATTAAGAAAGATATTGCCGAATAAGATTAGATCTAGTAAGTAATAAATAATAGGACAACATACTAGAAAAAAAGAGGATTAGGATGTTTAAGGATAAACGAGGAGTTGGTGGTATGACTATAGGCGTAGTTATAGCGCTGGTTATAGGAGTTGTAGTGCTGATATTATTATTGTTAGGATTCCGTGGAGGAACAAAACAAACCTTTGCAATTCTATCTGACCAGGCTGATGCTTTAGGAAATTGTGATGAAGATGGGGTAGCCAATTTATTTGATAAATGCCCTACCCTTTCAACCCTAACTAGTTCTGATCTAAGAGATGATTTCCGGGGCTGTCCGGTTAAAACTAGTGTAATCGTTCGGGATAATGATTTAAACACTTATAAATGGCCGTTATCAAACTTAAAGGATTGTGATGGATATGACAGCCGGTTTTGTTATAAGGATGAAAGTGGAGCAGTTTACATCCCTAATTGTGCGGGAGATAATGATGAATTGTGCCAAGAAGTCAATGGGGCTTATTTATCCCGGTGTGATAATATTCATAGTGCAGCGGAAGCTGTGCCTCAAGGAGTGGCAGGATTGCCAGGAAGCCGGGATTTTACCGCGACTTTGACCTTGTATGATCAACAGAACCGTCCTGTTTTAGTGTCTACTACTCCAGCTGATAATCAAAAAGCCAGTTATGGCCCTATAGATCTTAAAGGCGTAGGTGAATCAGTAACTATTAAAGTAGATTTGCAAGTGTTTAATCTGGGTTCAGATCCAATTTTACCTGCCAGCCCACTTAAAGCCAAATTTTATGTTTGTGATTTTCTGGATCACCAAAAATGTAAAGAAATTCCTTCATATGAGGATCGATTTTTTGCTGATGAGTTTAGTGAATATGAAATTATTTCAGCAGTGAAAAATAACCCCCAAAAATTAGACACGCGAAAAATATATGTGGGGGAGAATGGAGACGCTTGTGATGGTAAAGAAGCGGAAAAAAAATGTTATGTTAAATTAATCCTAGATCCAGAGAATAGTTATCAGGAAACGGATGAGAATAATAATGAAGTTGGTTTTTTGGTCAATGTTAGGAATCAGTATAGTTTGCAGGCCTTCAAGGCTTTTTCAGCGGTTGAATTTAACTCTAAATGTTTATTTAGTTGGTGGGATAGTAGTCCAAAAGAATTTTCTTATTCTATCTTGAAGGGTTGTCCAGTTGATGAACTAAAAAATATTAAAGAATGCGGGATTAATTTAAACACAGAAAATTCTATTGATGGAGCTTACCCTATTGTTAAAGCTGGGGGAAATAATTGCTGGATTTTTGCCAGTAGAGAGGTTCCGGGAGATAATCCCTTAGGCGGCGCGCAAGCGGATGAGGGAACAGTAATTCACAGTGTGGAACCAAGAAAATTTCCACCTTATAATTTTGAAGGAGACCCAGAGGCCATTTGTTTATTCCAATATGGCAGCTGGAATAATCCTCCTGGGAGTTTGATATGCAAGCAGAATATTTGGTATAGATGTGATCAGACCGTTGATAAACAATTTATAATAGTCAGCGAGAAAAAATATCAGTGCGTTGCCGGAATATGGATGGAGCAGTAGTCTCATGGCCGGGAAAATGCTGCCAGCTGGAGTGAAGCGGGAATTTAATAAGAATAATAAGAGTGATAAACGAGGATTTGTGCCTGATTTTGTGGTAGGCTTGATTATTGCCATATTAGTGTTTGGATTTGCAATAGGTTTTGCAGCTAAATTTTTCCAATTGGCGGAGCAATCTAAAGATAATTTTGGTGAATTTGCAGAAAAGATTAAGTTAGTTAACCAGCAGCCAGACCAGTACAGCGGGGAAGCAATTTTAATTTTAGATCAGGAAACGGCAGTGGCCTATTTTGAGCCACGGGCGAGTGAAGTGAGCATGGCAGTTTATGGCGGATTAGGTGGTGTTCTTTCAGTTAATCCCCGTTTTCAAAAGCCAGCCCAATGCGGCGATAAGGCCTGCTTGTGCATTTTACGTGACTTTTCGATTGTTGAAGGTGAAGTAGAGGAAGTTTCATTATTATATCTAGATGGGAACAGACAGACCTTTAGCAGCCGCCAATTTAAAATCAGTGCCGCAAATTCTTTTTGTGATGATAGCATTAGCCCTAATTTACGTATGTCTTATTGCTCGGCGGGCGCGGGGAAAGAAGATACAGGTTTTTTAGGATATACTTGTGAGAATGGTTTTGTTATTGAAAGAGGAGTTATAAAAGAACCAATTGCTTATTTTTATTCTCAAGCTCCACGACGTATTCCTATTCAACTTACAAAACAAGAAAATACAATTTTTTTACGTAGTTAAAATAAAATTAAATAAATTAAATAAAAAAAATTATGAACAAAAAAGCAACCAGCATAATACTGCTAATATTTGAAATAATCGCGGTTATAAGCGTGATCTTAATTACAACTAGCACCGCCAAAGCTTATGGGAGCTCCGATGCAGTCCAGAGGATAATTTTAGCTAGGGAAATACAGTTCATGATTAATACCTTAGCGGGCGTTCCAGGGGAAGCGGTGGTACTCTATCCCTACAATGTTTCAGAATATTCAGTAATCTTAAACTCAAACTCAGTAAATGTATTCCGGCCAGGAAAGGTGGAAAGTACGCGGATAAGTTTTCGGTTTAATCTTCCCCAAAGTCTAATCGCGGAAGGAAGCTGGGAATCATCGGGAAGTTACCCTGGCACAAATCAACCCCAGTTATGTTTGGAAAAAAACAAGCAGAAGATAACCTTGAAAAGTTGTGAACCGGCGGCGGATGAAGCTACTACGACCGAGATTACTGAGGATTGAAGTATGGTCCTGGGATATGGTCATCGGAATAAGATAATTAAACTAAATAGTTGATAAAATGAATACTAAAGGCAGTGCATTTGAATTGGCCAGTAAATCTATCTTTTTTTTAATTGCAGGAATAATAATAACGATGGTGCTGTTGGTTTTTTTCTTAACTTTAGGAAGTTATAAAAGTAATCTCATTTCGATTGCTCCGGAAATTCAAACCGAATTAATCTCCCTGCGGTTTACCAACAGCCAAGATTGTTTTGCTTATCAAGACCAATCCACCAATCGGGTTTATCCAGGAATAATTGACTTTACTAAATTTAATCAAGAAACAATCAATAAATGTTATTTTACCGATCCTGAAAGGGGGATAAAAGAGTTTAATTTTAAGTTTAAATTGGAACGTTCAGGGCAAGAAGTTATAACCAATAATTATTTTAAAAATGAAAATGATAAATTAACTTTGTTTAAGGAAGTGGTGGTAAGGTATAAAGGAGTCTTAAGTAAAGATAGATTAATAATTTATGTACAGGAAAAAATATAATTGAGAAATAATATGGACCCTAAAGAGCTGGTAAATAGAGGTGAATGGCGGGAAAAATTAACCCTGACTAAAGAAAAATGGAATAAGAAGGGACAAATTGGGGATGCTATGGACATACTTTATATTATGATAGTTTCAATGTTCATCCTATTTTTTTTGATAGTAATATTCAGCCGCAGTGCTAGTACCGATGAAAAAGTTTTAGAAAAACTGGGAGAATTCAAGCAAACTGAATCGGCGTTGAATAATTTGCGGACAGCAGTATACAGCGATAATTATAACTTGGAGAATATAGATCTCAATAATAAAATTAGTTCCAGTAAATTGTTGGCAGGTTATATCATAACTAACTGCGGGGATTATGTTAAGGAGATCGATTGCTCCACAGATCCGGTCAAAATAGCTGGTGGAAAATGCCAATGGTTTGAAGATAGAAACCGCTGCTGGGATATAGTGGGATAGGGAATTGGGAAATTGAAGTTTAATATGGTTCAAAAGATAAATTAGGTAAATAAAAAGGTAAAAATGAATACAAAAGGGCTGCTTATTCACTGGATGATATTTGGCGTAATTATAAGTATTGGGATATTCTTTTTATTAAGCAGCCAAAGTAAAATTCCTTTAACCGAAAAAACCAAATGGTCTTTAGATTTTCTTACTCTGAATTATTTACCTGCAGAAAAAAATTTACTCCAACAAGATTCAATCGCCCGCAATGTGGGTGCGGAAGCGGCTTTAGAATTAGCTAGCAGAGGAGGATTTAGGCTGGGAGACAGTTCCGTCTGCGGAACTATTGAAGGCGGGGGGAGGGTTAATTTATGGAATAAAGGAGAAGTATGGTGCTTTCCAGATCTAAAAATTCAAATTGAGGCTTTATCCAAGCTTAAGTTATTAACTCGGACCAAGCGTAGTTTTAAAGAGATTAGTTACCATGAAGACATTTATTATGGCCTAGCAGAAAAAGAATCCATCTCCAGTGAAGTTGGGAGCTACACCTTTAATCCTAGTTTTGCAGTAGATTTAAGATATTCTTTTGATGAATATTTTACGGTTGAGGATCAAGCCCAAAGTTTAGTGAGCAGGTGCAGAAATGATCCGGAATTAGTGGCTTGTTTAGCTAACAATAAACCTAGCAGCTGGTTATATGAAGGCTGCGAGGAAAGCTTGAAAATTAAGGATAGCCAAATAAATGCGCGCCAGATAATTTTTTGTGTATTAAGTCCGAAGAATTCAATCCTTATTACTTTTGATGAGAATGCACCCTTAATTTCAATACCCAATAGGGTTGTTTATAATTTAGCTTTAGATTTTACTCCCTGGGCCACTAACCCAATTAGGGATCTAACAGTAAATAGTTTAGAAGAGGGATTTAAATTATCTTTCTCCCAGAATTTGTTAGCCGATTCTTATAATATTTATTATACCAATTGGGAGGCGGTGGAAGAAAAGAAAGGTTCAGCGGAGGAGGTTTTTGTTGGTTTACCCAGCGAAAGCCTGCAAACGTTTAAGCAAGTTGTCAATTTAAACAATCCGGATTCAGAGAATTGTCTGGAAGTTAAAATTCCGGGTGAAGTTTATTTATGTAATGGAAAGATTGAATATTTATTAAAGGATATAAAATTTGAACCAGAAGCAAAATATTTTATGGCTGCCACTTCCGTGAAAGGAAGCGAGGAAGGGGAGATAGCGGGATTCGTTGAAGCAGTACGCTAGTTTTGGAGCACCAGAATAAAGCATAAAAATAGCTCTTCTATTACCTAAATACATATAAAACTTATTTTAGTTTATCAGTTAATGTTTAAGATACCTTTATCTGAACTAAGGACTAAGATTATTTCTGCCAGTGGAATTGAGGCTGAAGAGTTAGATTCCAAAATAAAAAATAAGATTAATGAACTTTCAGGATTGATCAGCGAAGAAGGAGCGGCCCACATAATAGCTAATGAGTTAGGGATAAATTTAGTTAAGGAAGCGTCCAGTAAACTTAAGATTAAAGAAATTTATGCCGGTATGAAAAATGTAACTACTGTGGGAAAAGTAGTGCAAAAATATCCAATGAGGGAATTTGCCAAAGGCGATTCTAAGGGTAAGGTATGTTCGGTTATAATTGGCGATGAAACCGGAACAATTAGGGTAGTATTTTGGAATGAGCAAGTAGATTTGGTGGACAAGCTTAATGAGGAGGATATTGTTTCAGTTAATGATTCTTATGCCCGAGAAAATCGCAACGACCGGGAAATTCATTTAGGGCAGAACGGATCAATTGTAATCAACCCGGAGGGAGAACAAATTTCTTTGGTTAGAAAAAGCCCCAATTTTGAGGGATCAAGTTCAAGCGGGTCGTCAGGTAATTTTATTCGTAAAAGTATCAGCAGCTTAAGTGCCGAGGACGAAATGGTGGAGGTAGTGGGAACGATCGTACAAGTATTTGATCCCCGTTTTTTTACCAGAAAAGATAAGCCGGACGAAACTTCTTACGTTCTTAATGCAGTATTAGATGATGGTACGGGAACTATTAGAGCAGTTTTTTGGCAGAATCAAACTAATCATCTGCTGGAAAAGGAGCAGGATCATATTATTAATTATAAAGATAACATGGCCTTATTTGAAGATGTTAAAACTGATCTGTTGGGAGAGCAGTTGAAGGTTAAAGGCCGGATAAAGAAAAATGAGATGTTTTCTCGGATCGAATTTCATGTCCAAGTAGTTGAGCGGGCTAATCCAGAACAAGAATTGGCTAGGTTAGGGTAAGGGTTGTTAATTAGTTAATTATATAAACCTAAATTACATTCTGAATAATAAGTACAATCATGAAAAAAGAAACTCATGCCAAATTAACTAAAGGTTTGCATATTTTATCGTTTATTGTGGTGGTAATCATGTTAATTTGGAATTTATACAGCCCAAGTGGTTGGGCGGTGCTAGAGGGCGGTTCTTCAGAAGCCGCGTTGGTAGATTATACTGCAACAACTTGGATATTCTTAACCCTAATTTTAGTAGTATTAAGTCTTAACTACCTGTTAAAACTGTTGAAAAAATAAATTGGTCAAATGTAGTTTTTTTAAATAATCTAACTAATTTAAAATAAAGGCAACCAAATACTTTATAAATTAGTTTTCTTTACTGTTTAAGGTGGCAATAGGCAATATTGTGGAAGTGATTAGTTTATTAACTGCGGTATCTGGTTCTTTAGCAGCAGTTATAGGTATAGTTGTATTGGAAGTATTCTTCCGTAATAAGTTAAAAGCCTTGTTTGAAGATGTTAATTATTTCATCTTTTTTTTCATGGTTTCAGGGTATATATTATATGCTCTGGGAGAAGTATCCTATTATTTATCTAAAAAAGTATTGAATGATGTTTCTCTAGTTGGGATACAGGATGTTTATTGGACTGGAGGAGGGGTACTAATTTTAGTTTCCTTTATTGCACTGGCAGTTACTTTGTTCAAGCAGCATGGCGGGACTGCTAAATTTGGGACTATGGCCGGTATAGGAGCAGTCTTAGTAGTTTTAGTTTTGGGGATGTTATTTGGCACGGGAAAATCTCAACCAGGATATTTATTTGGTTATTTATACCCCCTAATAAGTTCACTAATTGTAACCTTCGCCTCGAGCGTAATATTGTTTTATAATCAACTAGGGTCAATTGCCCGGCCATTGGTCTTGTTTTTACTATCCAGCGGTTTGATATTAATTGGGGATATTTTTTTTCATTACACTTATCAATCTGGAGGATTGACTTTTGGGGCAGATATTTTTTACTGTTTAGGTTATTTTCTAAGCGCAGCAGCTTTCCTTTACTTTAGAATAAGTTTACATAAAGCGGCATTGGAAGTTAGGTAGGTAATTATATAAATCATCTTGGGTTCAGGCAACTAATGCTATTTGCGACCCATATCCTGCTGGGAATATCTTTGTTTCTGTTATTTGCTGATTTTTTTAATGGATCTAGCCAGATAATATTTTTATCCTTAGTAATGCTAGGGAGTATCCTGCCGGATATTGATTCCAGCCACAGTAAGATTAACCGCTGGAGCGGCATTATTGGAATAATCATTACTTTTTTCTCCAAACATCGGGGATTATTTCATTCTTTATTATTTCAGGGAATATTATTTGGAGTGGTAAGTTATTTTTTTTCAATTAAGTATGCCCAAGCCCTATTTTTAGGTTATCTGGCTCACGTTATCGGGGACGGGCTTACTGTAAAAGGATTATATTTATTTTATCCCTTTTCTCAGATTAATATTCGAGGACCAATTAAAGTAGGTGGGTTTATTGAAAAAATTATTTTTTTAGTATTGGTTATAGTTATTGTCAAGCAAGTTTTATAGATATAGGACAACTAACTTATTCTACAATTAACTTACCTTTCATACCCTGCTGCTTATGGCTGCCAATACTACAATAATATTCAAAACTGCCGGATTTATCAGAGATAAATTCTATAACTTCCGATTCGCCAGCTTTCAGCTGCTTAGTGGCTACGCCAAATTCATCAATCCTAAAATCATGAAATCCACTGGCGCTGCTAAATTCAATTCTGATTTTATCACCCTCCTTCACTCTTAAAGTTGGATTATCTTCACCTTCCATCTTGAACCTAAAATTTTCTCCAGTAATAATAAAAATTCTAGTGGTTGAATCACTGGCCGCTTCCACCGAATCAACAATTTCATTATTTTGGATAATAATTTCTTCGTTTAGGTCTGAACACCCCCAAATAAATAATAATGTGCAAATAAGCAATAGGCTCATAATTTTTTTCTTTTTGTGTCTAAGCACCATTGGTCTCCTCCTCCTAAAAATAATCCGAAGGTTACAATTGCCAAGCCCGCATCGCGGATAGCAATATCATTATAACCCAGGGTTAAAATAATGCCTATAAGATGAAAAATAATTAACAAAGCGGCAGTCCTTACAAATAAGCTTAGTAATAATAGTGTACCCATTGTTAGGTCAAAAAGGCCATTGATAATTATGGCAGTGTTACTATAGTTGCCCTGCAAAATAAAATCTGGCAAGTAGCCCATAAACCAGTCGGGGTAGATTAATTGATTAATGCCAAACCAGATGAATACAAAACTAATGCCCAAACGGGTGACGAGGGACGCATATTTTTTGTATTTATTGATGTTCATGGTTCTTGATCAACATCGTATACATTTATTTCTTTAATATCTTTTGGCACTATGTAGGATTCCAAGGGAGTAATGCAGATTCTTACGACACCGGGGGTTGGTGCTTGATAGAATAAGTCTAATGAACGTCGTGCTTCATCATAGGTATGTCTCTCAATATTTTTTGCCCACACGGTGACACCTACCTTCAGAGTGGTGTCTTCTTCTTGGAGGATTATTCCTTCAAGACGAAGAGGGCTGACACCATGGTATTGGCATTTTAAGGTTCTGTTTTGACCTGTAAAATCCGTAAACGATTCAAATTCTCTCATAGTTCCCACCTTCAATTAGATTATTTTTTTAATGAACAAAGTAGAAATATTATATAAAATGTGTGGTGGTGGGGCAGAAATGTTTATATATAACTCACTATAGTTAGTTATATAATGAACGCAACCACTATTCAAGTTGATAAATCAGTAATTATCGCGCTGAAGAAAGCGAAAGATTATCCCAGACAGACCTATAATGAACTGTTGCAGCATATGCTTCACGTCTTTAAGGATGTTAAGAAAAGGAATCAATACGATGAATTCCTCCATAAGATCCAGCAAACAAAAATGAAGGAGCTATGGGATAATAAGGAAGACGAAGCGTGGGAACGTGCTTAAGGCAGGAGATATTGTTTTAGCGCATATTCAATATATGGATACCTTTGAAACAAAGTTACGCCCTGCTTTAATATTATTTGAAGAGTATGACAATTTCGTTGTTGCAGGCGTTACGAGTAATACTTCGATGGACGGAATTCCATTGACCAGGAAAGATGGTGCGATCAAGGAGAGCGTCATAAAATTAAATTATATCTTCACGATCTCTAAGATGATGATATTGAAACCCTTATTCTCTTTGGCAATGGAAAAAAAGAAAATGGTTTATGAAGAGTTGGTTAAAAGGGTACATCATTTAAGGGGGTGAGTGGACTATGGACAGAAAGATATTTAAATTAACCAACACTCTCGCAAAAGAATGGCTAAAACTAATCCCGCTGCTGCTGAAGATAAATTAGCGACATTGCTCATTGGTGTTGATTCTTTATTTGGCGCTGATGTTATGCATGAAAGTGGAGCTCATCATTTTATTGCTGATAGTTGGATTTTGGGAATATCCCCTCCCCCAATTTATGGTGATTCCTTTCCGCGCGAAGCACGGTCGTCAGGTGATATACTTAAAGATGCTCAGGCGGTTAATGCCTTTGTGAATCGTTGGCGACTTCATGTTCTTCCCCAAGAAATTAAAGAACTTTCACGCACCTTTAAGAAAGATGATAAAAGAAATATATCTGATTTAACTGATTCCCTTTCGGTGATACTTGATACTGCTGTTGCCGATGTTGATAAAACTAAAGTTCCTTCGTTTGAACAACGATATCGGGCAGGAACAGCAAACACCGTTGATTACATTGGAATAGCTGATCCGCGTGACGCACGGGAAAAATTAAGGGAAACATTAGCACAAGTTGGTTATGAAGTTTCACCAAGTAGAAACCTGCGAGAAACAGTACTCGTCTGGGGAGAAGCGCAAAAGCCTCTTGCTCCAGAAAAAGTTGCTGATGAAGCACGGAAGATTAATGCTGAACTTTTAACAGTGATGAGATCCAACGTTTTTTCAAAACTTAATTTTCGTGTAAAGGGACACAATCACGATCTATCGGATGTTGCTTTCGATGGGCACCGGTTTGAAACAATTTCCGGCGTTCATTTTACGGGTTCAAGTATTTATCAAGGTGGAGAAAAAGAAGGAGTTCCTACTTTAAAGGGTTTATTTGAATATAATACAGATCATCCTGTTACAGAAATTAGTTTAACAACACTCTGTGCGCACGAAGTTATTGGCCATTACATCAACGCAGCGGTTAAAGACCTTCTATGGAGGGATGGACAATTAGGTTTCTTAGCAACGATTGGTGTGATGTGTTCTCCCCAAGTTGTTTTTGAAGAGGGGTGGGCACAAAACATCTTTGAATTGATGTACGGTTCTCGTGACGCTGCCGCAGAAGTTTATGGAAAGCACCTCCTCGTTGCTCTGGCGCATGAAGACCTGCAGGATTTTGGCAAGCATAACGCATCAATTCTTTATCAACGGGATGGCGCAAGTTTAGATGACGTACGCAGACATCTTACAGAGGATTGCGTTCAAGCAGACCACATAGTAAAAAAATTATCTGGGGCATGGGCACAACATCCCGTTCTTGGACCACTGTATGGTCCTGCATATCTAAAGGGTAGGGAGATGGTTAATGCCGCAATTAGAGAACATGGTAACGTGGCTGTTGCAGAAATTGGCTACCACCTTAAAGGTCTGGTTCATATTGGAACATTCCAAGAAAAAGTTGCACGGTTGTAGGTTTTGTTTCCTATTTTTACTATTTTTTTAGAAATCTATTTTTCTAACTTTTAAAGCTAAATAAAGCCCACTCCCGCACTGGACAAGTGCGGGTAGCAAATATAAACCCCTTTCTAAATTATTGTTTCAGTGGTCAGCAATGATCACAACCTCACCATCCGCGAAATGCGGGTGGCTGAAATAAAATGCGAAAGCAAAGAGGTAATATAAAATGCAAACAACAAAAATAGGGGTAGAACCAGTAATTGGGAATTTACCAGAAAAAAAATTTAGAGCTGGTCCAGTATCAGCTACAGTCTGGCACAACAAAGGCCAAAGGATAAATGGAGAGGAATCTGAATACAAAACTATATCCATTGAACGGAATTATAAGGACAAGACCGGAAAATGGCAGTCCACCAATTCTTTACGAATAAACGATCTGCCTAGAGCAGGAATGGTCTTACAGAAGGCCTATGAATATATCGTTCTAAACCAACAAGATTTATTTAACAGAGGTGAATAAAAATGTCAGAACTACAATTAGAGGTATTAGAAATGGAAGAACAAGATCAAGAAAGTGATGTTAATTTTGAAGTAGTGCAAAAAAAATTATCTCTTCGTGATCTGCCAGGAGTAGGGGCGGCCACGGCAGAAAAGTTGGAAAGCGCCGGGTTCTTTGACCCGATGTCCATCGCAGTAGCTTCAATTGGATCATTATGTGAAGCCGCTGGAGTTTCAGAACCGGTAGCCAGGAAAATGATCAATGCAGCTAGAGATTGCATGAAAATGGGTTTTGAGTCGGGAATAGATATTCTGAAGAAGCGGAAATTGGTAAATAAGATTTCCACTGGTTCAGAAGGTTTTAACACTTTAATGGGTGGAGGATTTGAAACTGGGGCCATAACCGAATGTTTTGGCGAGTTTGGAAGCGGTAAAACTCAGATTGGACATTTGTTATCGGTTAATACCCTAAAATCATTTCCTGATGCGGTAGCAATATATGTTGATACAGAGAATACTTTCCGTCCGGAGAGAATAAAACAGCTGGCTATTGGAGCTAATTTGGATCCAGATGAAGCTTTGGCTAGGATTATGGTTGCTAGAGCATATACTTCTGACCACCAGATGCTATTGACGGAAAAAATAGAGAGTTTAATCACTGAGCAAGGCAAGAAAGTTAAGCTGGTAGTGATAGACTCTTTAACTTCTCATTTCCGAGCGGAATTCATTGGCCGGGGAACGTTAGCCGAGCGGCAGCAAAAATTGAACCGCCATATGCATACTTTAGGGAAGTTAGCGGCTTCGCATAATGTCTGTATATATGTAACCAACCAAGTTATGGCTAAACCAGACCAGTTTTTTGGTGACCCCACACAATCGATTGGCGGCCACATTGTAGCCCACGCTTCCACCTTCCGGATTTATCTTAGAAAAGGCAAGAAAGGAACTCGGGTGGCTAAGTTGATTGACGCACCTAACTTGGCGGATGGTGAATGCTGCTTTGAGGTACTGGAAGGCGGGCTTAGAGATGCCAATTAGTTTTTTTTAGTTTTTTATTATTTTCTTTAAAAGCAAGATATTATCGGGATAAATTAATTTAACTCAGACAGATTTTGAGATAAGCTGTACAAACAAAAACATTTATAAAAGGACAGCGTCTTTGGCTTATAAAGTAAATGAAAAAGATTACATATGTTAGTATTATCTAATTCTCAACGGTCAGAACAACATAAAACTATAGTTAGTTGGAGGTATATCTAAATGAATGAACAAAGTGCTCCGGTGAAAGAAGGAGAAAGTTATGAAGTGGAAATAAGTTCCATTGGTGAAAAGGGCGATGGTATCGCTAGAGTGAAAGGATTTGTATTGTTTGTCCGTAATGTCAAAAAAGGCGAAGTGGTTAAAGTAAAAATAACCAAAGTCTTAAAGAACGTAGGGTTTGCTGAAGTAGTCCAAAAATTGGAAAGACCAGTCCATAGATCAAAATTTGAAACAGTTACCGCGGAAGAACTGAATGCACCGCAAGAGCAAGAAGTTTCCAATTATGAAGATACGGAGGATTTTGGCGAAGAGAATGAATAGTATCCAAAAAACTTTGGGAATTGGGTCATTAGTGCTGGCTTTAGCCAGTGGTTGTTTTAAATCCCTAAATTCAGGGAAAGTTGTAGCAAAGAGTTATGAACCTCAAAGAGAATATGTCAAAAAGGTATTTTTTAACAAGAAATTAACTTTTCCCCATAACTATGCT
>DATDWB010000006.1:0-2986 GCA_035289845.1 Candidatus Nanoarchaeia archaeon
AGGGAACAATGATGTGGCTTTATACCATTACGCAGATGACAAATGGGGGCAGTTAGCAACTACTGTTGGTCAAGATGATGGAACTTATGTCCATTATAGTGCTAAAACACCTGGATTTAGTTACTTTGTGATTGGAAAGGCTGATGTAGGTGCTGAACCATCCTTACCGGCTGACGGATCAGCTCCAGTGGTTGATGAAACTGGTGTAGAAGCCGGTTCAATGGCTGGTGAAGAAGCTGCCGGCGAAGCTGGTGGAATGACTGCAGTGGTAGTTGTGCTGGTAGTATTAGCTGTAGTAATTGTCGGCTGGGTAGTAATGAGAAAAAGGAAGTAAGCGTTAGCTTATTTTTTTTGTTTTATTTTTTTATTAGGATATTTTTTTATTGGATTTAGTAATTTAATTTTTTTTAGGTTTTATCAATTTTGATTTCTTAACTGGGTTTGATACCCCGTTGTCCGTGATGAAACAACGATTTCATCGGGACACCAATGAAGTCATTGCTTCATTGTGTGCTCTGCAACGATTAATCAATGATTACCCAGTTAAGATTAAAAAATTCCAACTAATTAAATACCCCGCAGCTCTGCTGCGATTGGGATTTTTTATTTTAGTTCGAATAATTTTTAGGAAGTAGTTTTGAATGTTATTTAATAGAATTATTATTTAATATCACTTCATATTTTATAGATTTAGCAGCTTATCCATCTCGCTTTGAATTCTATTATTAAAATCAGTAATCGTTTCGCCTTCTTTTTTGGAAGTGTTTAGATGTATGAGTAAAGATTTGGTCAGGTTTAATTCAGTTTCTATATCAAATAGTTTAATCTGCTGCAAATGCTCCTTAATTAGATCTTCTTCCATAGTTTCTGGATTGGAATATTTAATTTTAATTTCTTCAAATTCGGTGGAATTTAATAGGGAAGTATTTTTCAGGATAAAATAAGCACCCTCTTGATACAGTTTTTCGATTATACTTTTAAAATTAATTTCACTCATTTTTCCCTGACTTAAAGTTCCGCTTAATCTAATTGTAATTAGCTTATCTTTAACTTCCTTATCTTGAAAATAATCACTTATTTTTTGCTGAATTTGACTGGAGTTCAAATGGCTGCAATTAAGATTTAAACCGAGATGATCTATTACTTTTAGTTTTATCCAAGTTATTTCCTGGTTATAATTAATTGTTTCAGCTTCTTCACCATCTGATTCAAGATCTATTTCTGCAACCTTAATTAGATAATACCCCCCGTGGCCGTATTTTTCCAGCTCGGAGAAATTATTGGGAAATAATGCTCCCGGGTAAGTCATCGGTCCATAATCTGGCAGGTTGACTAAAGCAGGATGATGAATATGTCCTCCAGCATAATAATTAAAATAGCGAGGCAGGAAGGAAGCGGGTTGAGATTCGATATGTTCTAAATGTTTGGGTTTTAGTTCGGTTAGAGTAGTATGGAACAAAAAAATTTTGTATCCAAGTTCCTGCTCTAAGTTGTCTCGATCCAAATTTTCGTAATAGCTTCGATCTAATTGTCCCTTGCGACCGATAAGGCCGGTAATTTTAGCCTGAGTCTTAGGGTCAATAGTAAATTTAAGTTGGAGTTTCTTAGTTTCCGGATTAACCGAGCCCTTACAGACGTTTTTCAATAATCCGGCATTCTCCAACACATCCAGCATAGTTTTGCCGCTAGGAGAAAAATCATGCGACCCCGCGATAAGATAGAGAGGGATATTTTTTTCCTGCAATTCCTTTATTTTTTTAGTAACAATTTTTAGAGTTTCCAAAGAAGGCAGAGAGGTGTTAAATATATCTCCAGAGAAGAGAATGAAATCAACCGGGTAGTTTATACATTGGTCTAAAGCAGTCAAAAAAGCTTGGGTGCTCAAGTCACGCATTTTAGGGTCGCGCCAGGAACCAAGATGCAGATCCGAGAGATGGGCATAGCTGAAATTCATGTTAAGTTCGGGAGGGAAATATTTATATGGATTGCGGTTCTAGGAAAAGTAATCAATCAATGCCGGGCCGAGCAGATCCCAATTTTCACAGAATATTATTTGGGAAGTGTTTTTTTTAAAATGTTTTTTATGATCTTCCTCAGTTAATCCGTGGACGAATATTTCACCTTTATAACCTAGTTCTAACAAGGCGTGAACAACTCTTACGTCGTTGTCAATAACTGCGGAATAATAACCAGGTTTGCTTATAATAATCTCTGCTTTTAAAAAACTGGAATTGGTGGCATATTCAGATGGACGCATAACTACTGGTCGTATTGGGTAATATTTTTTTAACCATAGTTCGGTAACTTGGCGCATAGATTCTGTGTCTACTCTGGCTGTCCAGTAGCAATCGATATGTTGGCTGATTAGGTTAAGAGATTCTACTGATCCAGAAATAGGTTTAAGATCCAGATGAAACTCTGGAGAATTGGACAAATTGTGGATATAATTAAAAGCTGCCGGATTGTCTCCATAATGGAGTACTCTGCCAGATAAAGCATAATGCTTAGCCATTGCTGGGGGTGTAATTCCAGGAACAGATCCATACAATTTACTTAAGACTTGATGAAATTTAAGGCTGGTTGCAGACAAGGTATCATCAACATCAATGGCAATTTTTTTCATTCTTAATCTCTTCTGACTAAAGTTATATAAATTTAATTACTCTTAATTCAATTATGGTTCAACTTCGTTGCGGTTGCAAGGTTACTGAAAAGGGAAATTTTGAGGTAGGAGGCCGGTGTAAACGCTGTCAGGAATGTAATTTGGTGTCAGAATTGCATCCGTTTGGGGAGAAAAGGCTTAGCCATTAGAAGTTAATCAAGATAGGGCATTGAACATTTCATTCTCTATTATCCCGAAACTGGTTCGCATCACGAAACTAATTCGCCCCAAACTTCTTTAGGTGTTTTATAATGAAGGCTCATGTGAAGCCTAACTTCATTATAATGCTTGATATAATCGCTTAAAGAAGAAAATGTGCCAATG
>DATDWB010000007.1:0-7270 GCA_035289845.1 Candidatus Nanoarchaeia archaeon
GAAATGCAGGTGACTTAACTTATATAAGCTTATTTTAATATTAAATTTTTCTACTTTTCGGGGCGGACTTTAACAATCCAGATTTCTGAACTTCCTCGCTAACGCTCGGCTCCCCACATAAAGTGGGGACAACATAACATCGTTAAGTCCAATTAATGTGAGAGCTTTAAGTAGACTTCATAAGATGCTTTGTATACCCTAATCGCACCAATTCTTGATACGCTTCCCAAACACCATTAGGCATCTCTTGGAAAATTTGGAATCCTTTTCCAGGATAAATTTTGATTCTTTGTAAATCTCCAACCAGGATATTAATCACATCATCCTTAGAAATATCCTTATTTGGATAATCTTCAAATTTAATTGGTGGAGAAGTTACAATTACTTTCTTATTAGGCCAATGAACTTTAATCGTTGCATATGTTCTTCTTTCCATATATGGTTTTTGCACCGCAATAAAAGAATCACAGTGAAGTCTTTTTTCTTCTAAGATTTTTTCAGTGAAAAGAACATTTTCTCCACAGTTTTTTGCTTTATTTTCAATAACGATTTTTTCTTTAGGGACACCTAATTGAATTGCTCTTTCAGCAAACATTTCTGCTTCGGGTTTTTCCCATGGTGTTTCAACCAAATCACCTTGATGGGCAATTCCTCCTGAAAAAATAATGATTGGAGCAAAACCATCAAAGAATAATTTTGTAGCATAATCTGCAACTCTTAAATCATGGCTACAAAGAACAAAAATAGCATCAGCCTTTTCAAGCTTATGATTTACATGATGATAATTCCAAATTTTCCTAGCTAACTTATCCACTTCTTCTGAAGTCATTAAACCTTATGAAACCTAGTAGTTATTAAAAGTTTTGGCTCTAACACCAACTTGCTCACTATGTTCGCACCCAGGCATAAAGCTTGGGGAACATAACATCATCAATAATAACACCCGCCACTCTTGCTAAGTTCAGCTTCAAGGGAATATCTACCAATATTACTGCAGAATTTTCTAGCCTCTGGAATACCGGGGGGATGTGATCCAGTTAATGTTGCCTTCAAAACTAGTTTTTGCTGTTCTAAATAATCAGCATTTCCATAACCATTTTCATTTAGACAATCTATTAAACCGGAGGTATTTCTAAAATCTTCATCATCAAATACTACTTTTCCTGAATCGTAATATTCGATCACTCTTAAGGAGGAATCTATTAGATTTATTACTGCCTTAATCCGTTCACTATCTACAGAAGTAAACTTAGAATCCCCCTTATCGTAATCATACAGTATCTGCTCCGCTCTTAAAAAAAGAGCAGCTCTAGTTAAATCATCCATTTTATCACTGATCCAGCCGTTTCAAAAATTCCAGCAGGATACCGTCTCTCAATCCTTTGTTTCCAGTATCAGAACTCACTTCAAGGTTATCATTTAATGGGTACCACCTAAGGGTTATGTTATAAAAATCCTTTTTATCGGGTGTCTTATCATCCCTGCCCGCGCCAATTTGATTGTGCAAGAAACCTTCCACTAATTCCCTTTGTCCTTCAAAATTAACATCCCCGCTAACTTCAAATTTTTTTTCTTTAACATCATAATGAATGTTTAAGGTTAGATGATCTAGGCTCATATTTTTTTTAGACTAGTTTATTTTATAAATATTTTGGTGGTCTAAACTTATTTTAATATTTTAGATTTGATTATAACTGTTTCTTCTCAATAACCGCAAATCTTTTAATTACTTAAACACTACCTTCTTCTATGAAACTAATAATTATCGGTCCACCCGGCAGCGGGAAAGGAACATTATCTGAACGGTTAGCTAAAGAATTTAATTTATTCCACCTATCAGTAGGAGAGATGCTAAGGCAGGAAGTAGATAAAAATACTACTATTGGTAAAAAGATTAAACCTTATATTGAAAACGGCCAATTAGGTCCTTCCCAATTAGTTACCCAGCTAGTCCGATCAAAACTTAAAACCCACTTCAATTATTTGCTTGATGGTTACCCCCGTTCTTTGGATCAAGCTCAAGTGATATCTGATTTACCCTTGGACGGGGTAATTTTCTTAAAAGTTGCTGAGAAAGAACTAATTAAGCGTTTATTGGCTAGGGGAAGGGGAGATGATACCCAAACTATAATTCAGAACCGCTTAAAAGTATATAAGGAAAATACCGAACCTGTAATAGAATATTATCGCCAGCAAGGCCTGTTGTTGGAAATTAATGGGATGGGTGATCGGGATAAAATTTATAATCGAGTTCAAAAAGCAGTAGAAAGGTTATGATTTATATAATTAAACCCCCATTTTTTAGCCCTAAATTTGCAGTAGTCGGCTGTTTTATTGAATATCGAGAGACTATCCTTCTGCTTCATAGACTGGATCATAAACCTCAGGGTGATACTTGGGGTATACCTGCGGGGAAAGTTGAACCGGGTGAACAAATTTTAGAAACAATGGTCCGGGAGATTAGGGAAGAGACGGGTATCAATCCTCCGCCAACCAAAATTAAACATTTCGCTGATGTGTACGTAAAATATTCTCAATTTGATTTTGTACATCATATCTTTTATACTCGATTAAATAATCCAGCTGAAGTTTCCATAAACCCAGCTGAACATAAAGATTTTAGATGGACAACTCCAACTCAGGCGCTTAAAATACCTTTAATTCCGGATTTAGATGCCTGTATTAAGTTGTTTTATAAAATATAAATTCAACAACTGCCCTAAACATTTAAATAACCGCCTATAATATTCTAATAAATGCAATTTAAGAATTTTATTTTAGACCAATTCCAGGAAGACTCTATCCATGCTATTGAAAACAATTATTCTATCGTAGTTTCTGCCCCTACCGGAAGCGGGAAAACCCTGATAGCTGATTATATAATTTATAAAAATAGAGATAACACTAAACGAATCATCTACACTGCCCCTATTAAAGCCTTATCTAATCAGAAATACAAAGATTTTGCGGAAGAATATGGGCCGGATAAGGTTGGCTTAATGACCGGCGACCTAGTCATCAATCCTCGGGCTAAGATAATTGTTATGACTACTGAAATTTACCGTAACATGGCTGTAAGCAACGATGAAGACTTGAATAACCTGGCCTATGTTATCTTTGATGAAATCCATTATATTAATGATATAGAACGAGGCTATGTGTGGGAAGAATCAATCATTTACAGTTCGGAGAACGTCCGGTTCTTATGCCTGTCAGCTACCATCCCTAATGCTGAAGAATTTGCTAGTTGGATAAGTTCGATCAAAAAACACACTGTAAAAACCATTACTGCTATTCACCGAAATGTTCCGCTTAAACATTTATTTTATGATTATGAAATGGGTATAACCACTTTGGAAAAAATAAAAGAGGCTAAAGATATTCCCAACTACCGGGAAGTTATGCATCAGAAGAGGAAAAAGGGGGAAGAAATTCCCCGGCCGGATCACGTCAACCTGATAAAAGAGTTGGGGCCGGACAAATTACCCTGTTTCTTTTTTAGTTTCTCCCGTAAGGACTGCCAAGTTAAAGCTCGAGAATTGGCTCGAAAAGGATTTTTCAAATCTAATCCGGAAATAATTAGTATCTTTAATCTTAAGTTGAAAGAAGCCCCGCCAGACATAAATAAATTGTCTTCTACTCGGATAATGAAAGAAACAATTGGCCAAGGCATAGCTTTTCACCATGCCGGATTATTGCCCATAGTCAAAGAAGCGGTGGAAGAATTATTTTCCAAAGGCCTAATTAAAGTCTTATACACCACCGAAACTTTTGCGGTGGGAATAAACATGCCGGCTAAAACGGTTTGTTTCAACAGCCTGCGCAAGTATGATGGCGTAAATTTCCGCAACTTAAACACTAAAGAATATTTTCAAATTGCTGGCCGGGCCGGACGTAGAGGCATTGATACCCTTGGCTATGTAGTTAGTATGATTTACCGTCCCACGTTTAAATATTCCGAAATTAAGGAATTAACCAGCAAAGATGTAGATCCCATAAAATCCCAATTTAGATTATCAATTAATAGTGTGCTTAATTTGATAAATTTACACACCCCTAAAGACATAGAAAAGATATTGAGGATGAGCTTTTTCTCCTATCAAAAATTTGGTGAGAAATATGCTCAGATTCCAACTAAAATAATGCTGGCCCGGTATAATAGCATTATCAGCAAACTTAAAAAGTATGGTTATGTACAGGATGGCCAGCTGACGGATAAAGGAATTTTTTCCTCTAAAATTTTTGCCGATGAGATTACCATTGGAGAGATATTCTCCACTAAACTATTTGAGGAACTGGATGAATATCAATTGCTGTTAGTCATTGCCAGCTTGGTCTATGAGCATAAGATTAAAAATCAGTTCAAGAAAAAATTTTCCAACGACCAGCTGCGCAGCTTAAAGACAGTTCTAGGAAAGTCAGAATATCTGCATCAGGAGAAGAAATTTTTAAATTTAGACAACATGACGGCCTTAGTTCATCCAGTTTACAATGGAAGTACTTTCTTTGACTTGATGGATAATACTAATTTACTGGAAGGCGATTTGATCAGATTTTTTTCTCAGATTTTGGATCGTATCGGGCAGATTAGGAAAGCTAGTTCAAATTATCAGCTGCAGAATAGAATGCAAAATTGCCGGGGAATAGTGGAAAGGTCCTTGGAAGGGATATATTTGGTTGGGTGAAGAATTAACTTATAGAGAAGTTTGAAATAGTCGTAATTTTGACCTTAAACAAACAATATATTAACCAAAATTACTTTTTTTCAAACTTCTCTTTAGAACTTTGCTAATAAATAATCTAATTTTGCAAAGTTCTCTATAGATTTTATAATTAGTATATCCAACTAGTTCTCTTGATGTCATATCCTTGAAGTCTTCTAGATTGGGCCAAAGAATCCTCTGTTCTTCTACCATTTATTTTATTACTCGCTGGGTCTAATACCCCGTTGTCCGTGATGAAACAACGATTTCATCGGGACACCAATGAAGTCATTGCTTCATTGTGTGCTTGCAACGGTTCAGCGAGTAATAACCAGAAATCCGAGTTAGAAATCGCCGAATACATGAAAAAAGAAAACTATCTTTTTTCAGTACAAGAAATGAAGAAAATACTTCATTTCTGTACAAAAATAGGATTTTATCCTATTTCACGTACTGAAAACCAATAGTTTTTGGTTTTCATGTACACCGCAGCTTGCTACGGAGTGGGCGTAGCGAACGGTGGGTAGGCGATTTCAGGATTTCTGTGTTTATAATTTGATAAAACCATTAGTTTCTTCCATTTTTTCATAGAATCAAAAAAGTCATTACTATTCCTAAATAGTTAAATTACCTTATGATTTATAACTCTTTTTAATAATTTGAAACACTTACACAAAACCTATAAACAACCTAATTTTACCTCCCTCTATGGGTGATAGTTGTACAGTAGATGAATTAGATTTAATTTCTATACCTGCCGGAACAGTCTGGAAAGGGTATCTTAACCTAGTTTCTGATGGTTTGGGGAACAAAATAGCTTTGCCAATAATAGTTGCCCGAGGCCGCTCCCCTGGTCCGATTGTAGGTCTTACGGCAGCGGTGCATGGCAACGAAATTAATGGTTTAAAAGTTATACATCAAGTATTTAAGAAGTTAGATCTTAACAATTTATATGGTATAGTGGTAGGTCTGCCAGTAGTTAATGTGCCGGGATACTTATTGCGGCAGCGGGAATTTAACGATCGGTTTGATCTGAATAAAAAAATGCCCGGGGCACCCAATGGAAACATGAGCGATATTTACTGTTCTAGGATAATAGAAAAAATTATCCGGCAAGTTAATTATTTAGTTGATTTACATACTGCTAGTTTCGGCCGAATTAATTCTTACTATGCTCGAGCAGATTTAAGCAATCCTATCATTAAACAGCTGGCTTTGCTGCAAAATTCACAGATCATACTCAACAATACTGGCCCTTCAGGTACCTTACGCCGGGCAGCAATCGATTTAAATATTCCTTCTATAACCATTGAATTACGTGATCCTCATGTGATCCAGAAAGAAGTAGTAGAAGAATCAGTAACCGGGATAATTAATATCTTAAAGGAACTAAAGATGCAGCCAGGAGAAATCGTTTCTGCGGTTAAGCCGGCCGTGATTTGCAGCCGTTCTTATTGGCTTTACACTGATGAAGGCGGATTATTGGACGTTTTACCTAACTTAACGGAGATAGTAAAGAAAGGCGACTTGATCGCCCGGGTTAGATCAATTTTTGGTGAAGTAATTAAAGAATACTTTGCTCCGGAGGAAGGCATAGTTATTGGGAAGAGTACTGATCCAGTTAATCAAACAGGTTCCAGAATAATTCATCTTGGGCTAGTTGAGCAGCAGGTAAGATAATAAAAATGGATCATTTGGCAATTATGGATAAGAACCGGAAATTTCTTAGTAAAATTATCGCCGGAGAAAAGAGTATCGAATCTAGGTGGTATAAATTTAAACGACATCCTTATCAAAATATTTCTTCTGGCGACAACATTTATTTTAAGGATTCAGGCGATCCGGTGGCGGTTAAAGCACAGGTATCTAAGGTATTATTCTTTGATTCTTTGAATAACCAAAAAATAGTTGAAATCTTAGAAAAATATGGCCGGGAGATTTGTCTCCCCATTTCTTATGCCTCTGAATTAGCTGATAAACATTTTTGCACTTTGATATTCCTAGAACAAGTTAACAAAATTGAACCTTTTAATGTGGATAAAACAGGTTATGGGTTGATGACAGCTTGGATAACAGTAGATGATATTAAAAAAATAATAAAAACCTAAATCCTTCTTGCCCTTACTTCTTCCACCAAGGAATCAATAAACTCTTCAGCTTTAACTCCAAATCTTTGTTCACCGGATCTAGTACGCACTGCTAAAGTGGAATTATCTACCTCTTTGTCTCCTATTGTTACAATATAATTAACTTTTTCCAACTGAGCTTCCCTAACTTTTTTGCCTAAAGTCTCAGTTCGATCGTCTATTTCCACCCTAATATCTTTTTCCTTGAGTATCTCTGCTACTTTTTGGGCAAAGGAAACAGCTTGATCATTTATAGTCAATATTTTTACTTGTATTGGACTAAGCCATAAGGGCAGCTTGCCATTAAGATGCTCAACTAGTATCCCCATAAATCGCTCAATGGCTCCGTAAACTACCCGATGCAGCATGATGGGGCGTTTAGAGGTCCCATCTTTATCCGCATACTCTAAATCAAATCTTTCTGGTTGAGACATATCTAAT
>DATDWB010000008.1:0-21061 GCA_035289845.1 Candidatus Nanoarchaeia archaeon
TGTTCCAGTTTTACTGGAATTTTATGCACCAATTGCATAAAAAAGTGACGCCAGCAATTTTGGAGAAACAGGCAACTAAAGTATGGACGTGGGGAAATTTACTTCATGCAAAGTTAACAGTCGTATGGTAGGACATTCCCACTTTACTTTAAACTGCTGCTTAAAGTAATTCTAGTTGGCGGATTGAAGTTTACGCTAGATAATTACTCCACAAATCGCCGATTATAATCGATAATTTTATAAATAAGCACAGATTATAATCGTTAAAATGGAACCACAACTCCAAATTGCGCTTGAAAAACAAAACCCTTGGTGGTTTAAGAAACCATACGACGCCGGCATTTCTCGGCTTAATTATTATTCCCAGCTTCAGAAATATTTGAACACGCCAGAAATCATTCTTTTACTTGGTGCCAGAAGAACAGGGAAATCCACTCTCCTCTATCAGTTAATATCTACATTAAAAGTAAGTCCTGAAGCTATATTATTCATTAATTTAGATGAACCTTTGTTTCAAAGCAAAGCAGATGATCCTGCATTTCTTAGTATTTTAATAGAAGAATATCTTTTACAGCATAAAGATATACAAAAATATTATATTTTTATAGACGAAGTTCAGAATTATAAATATTGGGTGCAAACTATAAAGACCCTTCACGATGTTAACAAACAACTTAAGTTTATTTTAACCGGCTCGACCTCTGTTCTTTTAAAAAATGCAGTGAGCACTCGCCTTTCGGGACGCTATTTTACAACAATAGTTTATCCTCTTTCTTTTCAGGAATATTTAGAGTTCAGTGATATACCTAAACCATCACTTCTTCAGAAGAGACAAGCGGTTAATACTTATCTACAGTTCGGTGGTTTTCCGCGTGTCGTCTTAGAAAAAGATGAGTTATTAAAACAGGATATTCTGAAGAATTACTTTCAAACAATATATTTAAAAGATATAATTTTTCCCCATAAAGTTCGCAGTAATAAAGATGTTTTTGATCTCCTATATTTTGTTATTTCAAACATGGGTGCTCCTTTTTCTTATACAAATATAGGAAAAATGTTGAACATTTCTCCCGATACAGTAAAAGAATATCTCTCGTACGCAGAGCAGTCTTATTTGCTGTATATTACCACAAAATATGATCCTTCAGTCCGAAAGCAACTTGCTAATCCAAGAAAAATATATGGGGTAGATACTGGACTAGTAAATTCTGTTTCATTTAAGTTTTCTGAAAATAGAGGTCGTCTTATAGAAAACTTGGTTTTTATGACACTTGTCAGGAATCAGAAAGAGGTATTTTATCACAAAGAAACAAACGAATGTGATTTTGTGATACGAGAGGGAAGAAAAATTATTCAGGCAATTCAAGTAACATTATCTCTACAAGATGTATCTGTAAAAAAACGAGAACTGAAAGGGCTATTAGAAGCTCTTAACTCATATAAGCTGTCTGAAGGAATAATAGTTACGGAAACAGAAAAAGATAGTTTTGAGATGGAAGGAAAGAAAATAAGTGTAATTCCTTTATATGAATGGTTAGAACTGGTTTAGTACTTCCGATTCCCCCACACGACTACTTTGCTTCGCACCTAAAAACGGCATTTTCAAAAACTTTGCTTTCAGCAACCCCATTGCATTCTCCCTTCGGTCGGGGCGTATAACAGGAATTATGTTTAATTTTTTGTTCGCTCAGTGAGTAAACCGAAAATGCCCTAACTCCTCACGCCACTCCCTTGCCATAATTACCTAAGGTCGTCCCCTTTTTTAAAAAAGAAATATCCTGCTCTACTCCAAGGAGGATATTTTGATAGGATTTAATTATTTTAGAAGTATCTTTTGTTAAATCCAGTAAAAAGTATTTCACACCCCCATCCATCAACTCCTTGACTTTGTCTAAGACTGCAATCGGCCGTGAATACAACATTTCTGTATTGCCATTCACCGTGCGTAAAGGGAAAGTATATTTTTTTTCATCAGTTAAGACCTTGGGTGAATAAACACCTTTAAAGTGCATGACCGGCAATTGTCCATGCGCGTAATAAATCAATTTTTTATTCTGCATTTTCAATGCTTGTTTCGCATTTAATTCTACGGACAGCGTTGGCAGCACACCTTGAGCAAGTAAAGCTGCACTACTGATGTCATTAAAAACATTTAGGGAATATTTCCCATGCTTCTCACCATTAAAGACGACTCCTAAAATACCCCAATTTCCAATAGTTATTCCATCTGGTTTTATGGTGTCAACAATCTGTTGAATCCGTTCAATATCACTATCGGTTGCAACAACAGGGGTATCCAAAAAGAATTTAGCGCGAGTGCATAATCTCTTCGCCTCATAAACATCTGAATTAAATATGTCATAATAAATTATCTCAACTCCTGCGGCATTTGCTTCCTGCAGCTGTGTAAGGGAATAGACTTTAACGATTAAGCGTGGCTGATGCTCAACCGCACTAGGTATTACTGCCGGAACGGAAGTAAATTTTGAAACGCGATTGGGAACAACTTTCTCCCGTAATTTTAGTTCCAATGCTTCGCGGATTTGATGCAAAAATCTTTTGGGTAGAAAAACATTTTCTAATTGAAGGTCTTTAATATCCCAGTGAATGCCAAAATAAGATGATTTTTCCAGTTCGGAACGAAGCTGTTCTTCTGTCAGCGCCTGTTTCTGCGCGGCCTGCAAATTAATAGAGGAATGAACTATAATATCATTATACTGGAACATTAACGGTTGATCAACTTTAGCAATAACATTTAATGACAACGACAATAAATTTTCAGCAAGAACATCCTGTCCTTCATTGTGGGAGGTAAGATAAACTTTCGCGTTGTTAATAAAATAGGGAGAAACAATTTTTATTTTGTCGCCGCGGCGGGCATGCTTGATTTCTTCCCCTTCACTCAAAATTTTATAAGCAATTCCCCCTTTCAACTTGCCATCGGACCGGCTGTGCCAAAAACCCACGCCGTCCAGAAGATTAAGATCATGTTCTAATTGCAATCCTCCATCCTGAATCGTACCTAGAAATATACCCCGATTCATGGGCATCTCCGCTCCAACTATGGAGGGATTATTGTTAAAAAATCCAGTTGTGAAATCACGATTAAACCCCATTTTAAGATTATTAACTTGCTGTTCGGATAGGGGTTTAAAATGTTTTTCCTGCACGGCATCAATCTGCTGACGATAAGTTCGGGTGGTGGCGGCTACATATTCTGGACTTTTCATCCGCCCTTCTATTTTAACTACGTTTATTCCCAGGGTGTAAATTTTATCTATGCTATTAGCTAGCATTAAATCTTTGGCGCTGATTAAATAACCTTGCTGGTTGTAATTCTTACGGCAGCTGCTGGCACAAACCCCGCGGTTGCCGCTGCGTTTACCAATCAGGGATGAAATTAAGCATTGGCCGGAATAGGAAATACATAAATGTCCATGAACGAATACCTCTAATTCTTTATTTGTATGCTCACGAATGCTTTTTATTTCAGTATAAGTCAATTCCCGAGCCAGAACAACTAAATCCAAGTCTGGGAATTGGTTAATTCCCTGATAGTTCATTAAACTAGCCTGTGTTGAAGCGTGGATGCGCAATCCGGGAAACGCTTGTTTGATCATCGGAGCCAAGGAAATCTCCTGGATAATAACCGCATCTATTCCGGCTAAATAAGCTTCCTCTAAGGTTTTAAACCAGAGGGGAAGTTCTTCATTGCGCACTAGAATATTAAGGGTGAGATAGATTTTAACCTCGTGGAGGTGGGCAAAGAAAACCGCATCTTTCAATTCCTGCAGGGAGAAGTTTTTAGCCAGCCTCCGGGCGTTGAAAAATTTAATACCTAAGTAAACCGAGCTGGCGCCATTATAAATAGCTGCTTTAAGACAATCCCAGTCTCCCGCGGGGGAGTTTAGTTCTAATTGATGCATTTAAGTCTATATTTTATAGCTATTTTTAATTATTACGCAAAAAAAGAGGAGAATTATTAAGGCCACGGATTATATCTAGAATAAATAAACAAATACACTTTAATGAAAAAACCAGAAAATTACCTAAAACTAACGCCGCACCCACAGGTGCTTTTAGCGCTAGGATTATCGATCTTAAACCCGGCACCGGTTAAACTATCACTATAATCCAGCGTAGATCCACCAATTTTAGCTAAAGAATCGGCATCAATGTAAACTTTAGCCCCATTTTTCTCTATAATTATATCATTAACCAACTTGATTTCTTCTAAATCAAATGAGTACTTATTACCTGAACATCCGCCTGGAGTTACTTTGACTCTCAAAGCTTGTTTATTAGTAGAAGTACAGAAGTCTTTAATTTTATTTACTGCCCTATCAGATAAGAAGACTGTATTAGGCAGATCAGCTGGTTCTTCCACTTCTACTGGTTTAACTACTTGATTTAATTGTTTTATGGCTTCATTCACGTCTTCATCACTCATACCGTGCCCTTTAAAGCCGTCTTCTAAGGATTCAAAAGTACTAACATGACATCCAACACAATGTACTCCAAAACTTAATAAAGTATCAATAGCTTCGGGATACATACTAACTACATCTCCAATCATCATATCTTTAGATATCTTAGCTTCCATAGGTTAAAATAAATACCTGGCTTTTATAAATCTTTTGCATGCTAATTCTAATTGGTCGGTGGTGAATATCAAACTAAGCAGTTACAATCTTTATTTAACAATATTTATATACCAAGTTATTTAACAATTTAGTAATGGTATTAGAACTACCGGGTTATACAAGAATTGAAGAGGGCGTTTTTCAGGAAAGTAACATTTTGTCTAATATTATTTTAACTTATAGAAGAAAACGATTAACAGTAAATACACTCGCAGATTACATTGCTAAATCCATGGTCGAATTGGTGCCTTTAAGGGTAGGTTACGACCCTAACATTACTTCTAAGAAACAAAATTTACTTAAGAAAACTCTAACCGCAGAATTATCTGATTTTAAGAAAGCCCTGTTTGAAATAGACTCTACTTCCATTCTTGATCCCCAGAGTAAACCCAGCGCATTCTTAAAATTATTGATACTATCAGTTATTCCAGAAGACGAATTAGAACCACCTGGTCCTTCAGATTACCTCCATTTAAAACGAGGTCGGATTGATAATTCAACCCTTGATAATTTGCAGGGCAAAGGTAAATTTTTAGATTATTCTCTAAAAATACCTGCTCGTGCAACTTTATTTACTGCTAATTTTAATCTCGGAAAGGAACTTGATGCTCTCAATTATTTTTCCAGAGATTTTCGAGAATTGAATAGCTTGGAGGCAAGGATATTTTATACGCCTCTCCTTAGAGCACTGTGCCAAGAATTTAATCTTGGAGGAGAAGGAATTAAAGACTTAACTTTAGAGTCATTTGAGAAATATGCCCTGGAACCAATAGAATTTTTACTAGAAACTAAAGAAGCATACTTAAAAAATCCTTCCACAGATTTTGATAAATACTTAAACAGTTTATTGCCTAAAACAAAAGAAAAACTAAATTGATTTTTCAATGAGATTTAAATTAAGTCCGGTAGTCAAGGTACCTAATTTTGAGACGATTATTAATAATTCAGTTTATGCTGGATCAAAACTTGAGGTTCAAACTCAAAGAGGCTCCTACCGCTGCGAAGAAACGTTGTTAATGGAAAGATTCATCATTCCTGGATTTAATCAGGTATATGGATACATGGCCCAAAAAATAGCTGAAGTATTCACAGCTAAAACACCTTCTGAAAATAAGTTAGCAGGATACTTGGCTTCGTTGATGGATAACTCGGAAGATCAAAGATTGCTGGCCAAAATTCTTTCAGAAGATGAAACCAGTTCCTTCCATGATCTGTTAGATGAACATTATAACAATTCACTTCAGGGAAGAGATTTCAAAAATCAATTTTTTCAGCAGGTTAAAATCATTTACGGCTTAATCCCAGAGGGCCTGTTTGATAACTTGGTAGGCAAACCAAGCGCTGACTACAAATT
Organism: Candidatus Nanoarchaeia archaeon; assembly: GCA_035289845.1. GTDB lineage: Archaea > Nanobdellota > Nanobdellia > Woesearchaeales > GW2011-AR9 > DATDWB01. The sequence continues at coordinate 5,998 of DATDWB010000008.1, forward strand.
AGTTATGGCTGACAGAAACTTAACGGATCTTTATTTAGGCACCCGGCTTGACCTAGACCTAGTTCTTAATAACAACAATAAACTTCAGCCTTTAGAAAAAATTATGGTTTTACTAGAATCGGGAGCAGTTTCTTCCAATTGGCATACTACCAATTACTTTAACCACGGGTTAAAACCTTTAGTTAAGAAAGCTTTAACTTCAGCTTACGCTCATTTAACCCGGGATAAATCAGTAGCTGAGAACATAAAACAATTAGAAGACACCACCGAACTGCTTCTGATCGATCTTTCTATCCTAACAATTAATCGCTTGCGCCAGAAAGGAATATTAGATTTTAAAATTTAGAACTCAAACAAATTTTTCTGCTCTTGCTTAACCTGGATTATTTCCAGCACTTTCTTAAAATCATATTTCATCTGCTGCAGCAACTCTGGGTTTCTTCCCGAATATAAATAATTGGCCGGATGAATTACTGGAACTACAGTTAGGGTGTGATTATTAATTTTATGCGGAAACGATTTCCCCCGCAGCGACTTTATTCCGGTTTTACCTAAAATCCTTTGGGTAGCAAAATTACCAAGGGTGAGTATTACTTTAGGCTGCATTAATTCAATTAATTGGTCTAATCTCTCCCGACAGTTTTCCACTTCCTCCGGTGAAGGATTGCGATTATTTTCTGGATGGCAAAGAATGGTATTGGTAATAAAAATGTCTTTCCGATTCAAATTAATCGAATTTAGTAACTGATCTAATATTTGCCCTGACATTCCACAGAAAGGCACCCCCTGCTTATCTTCATTAGCTCCCGGCGCTTCGCCAATTAATAAAATTTCAGCTTGATAATTACCAGAGCCAAAAACTACCTGAGATCGGCTGGTGCAAAGTTGGGGGCATCTTTTACAATTATGGTACTGTTCTTCTAGTGCGGTTAGATTCATCGCGTATTAATTCAACTAAAATTTTAAACTCTGTTTTATCTTCCTTAAAGGGGTTGGCTTTATGATATTGAGCCATTGCTTTGCAAAAATTAGCAACTTTTCGGCTGTAATTAGGATCTTTTCTTTGCTTAGGTACATCTATTATAAAATTCTGCCAGCGGAAAACAGCGCTCACTTCATCTTCCTTCCTCTCTTCTTCCAAGGTACGGTTAAACCACTGCAATTCCCGGCATAAGCTATCATCGTTTCTATGGAGATTCTTTGGAGATATGGTTCATCCGGTCTTATAGCTAGACCTAGCTCTAATAACGGTTTAATTTTAGTAATTAAACTTGGAGTAACAATATCCATCGCTTCAATATCAGTTGTGTAAACCATATACTACCTAACCTTGCCTCAATTTAAAAATATTATGTCAATGTAAACCCACGTTGACTAAAACAATATTACCCACCAAACCACAGCAAACTTTATAAATAGGCCAAAATATAGGCTAAAGATGGAAGAAAACCTGACCAAGTCCCAAAAAGTCAAAAGGTTTATAAAAGAAACAGTACGGGTTCTGCGTATTACCAAGAAACCTAACCGAGCCGAGTTTTTTACCTTGTGTAAAGTGACAGGGTTAGGTATATCGATTATTGGGGTTATAGGGTTTGTGATATTACTGTTAAAAGAATTAATCCTTTAAAATGGAAACTAAAATCTTTGGCTTACGAACTGCCGCCAACCGGGAAGACCAAGTAGTAGATTATCTAGTATCTAAACTCCAACGGGATTCCCGATCGATTCTATCCGTTATCCGGCCTCACGGAATGAGAGGCTATATTTTCATCGAATCTACTTCTAAATTAGATGCTGAAGCAGCTTTACAGGGTGTTCCTTATGCCCGGGGCTTATTACCGCGGGAAATACCTTACCCAGAAATAGAGCATATGTTGGAACAAGTTAAAGTAGAGATGAATATCCGTAAAGGAGACATCGTAGAAATTATCTCTGGTGCCTTCAAGCGGGAAAATGCTAAAGTTAGCCGGATTAATAAGCAGAAGGAAGAGATTGTGGTTGAACTGCTAGAATCAGCTGTACCCATCCCCATTACTGTAAAAATGGATGCAGTGAAGGTAATTAGGCGAGAATCTGAAGAAGAAGCTTAAGGTCAGTTTTTTTGTAGGTATTAAGTCTTAGTTTTTGCATCAATATGTGATCCTTATTAATACCTCCAGCAAAAAGGAAACAGTTCCGAAATTATACCATTTCGTGAATTGCAATGGAAATTTTTGCCCTCGTTATATATACTTTCCAAAGCTAAACCAATGCTAAAGACAGACAGAGAAAGACTTAAGATACACCGTTTTTCGATACCTTTTTAAATCATTAAATTATACTTATTCTACTAAAATTGAGGTGATAGTATGATGGGTTGTGATTGTTGGGAAGGCATATGCTCCCGCTGCCACGGAATTAAGAAGTTAGTAATCGGCGTTTTACTGTTAATAAACGCTTTTGTATGGCCTAAATGGTTAGGAGTTGATGGCTGGATAGCTTTTGCTGCCGTACTGATGGTTATACTAGGTGTAATGAAGTTTGCCATGCCTAGCTGTGGTCATTGTGGCGGTTCAATGCCAATGATGGAAGGCGGCAAAAAGAAAAGAAAGTAAGTTTATTCTTTTTTTTAGTTATTTTTTTATAGTAATCCTGTTTTCCTTCTAATTAAGCCAGCGTCGCTTAACTCGGTATAGCGTCGGATGATATTTAGACGAATCTCGAACTGAGTTTACGAGCTAACCGATCCCTCTGGGATTCCCGGTTCAAAAGCCAATTAGGGTAAAGGATGAAAGTCCGGGCGCTGGCGCTTTTTTTTTGTATATTAGTAAACAATACTGACTTTAGATTAAAATGATTAAATGTATTTCTATTTTTGACAGCTTAAAAATAAACCAAAAAGTTTATAACTATTTAGTAGTAATTTATGGTGTAAAGCCATGGAAACAGCACCTGAGAAAACAGCGGAAGATCTAAAAAAAGCTTACAACCTATTATGGCTGCGTTTAAAATTTCCCACCGATAAGAAAAATACTAAAGAACCGCCTCAGACTATACCTAATTTAACTATGGAAAACATGGTGGGTATTGCTAAGAGGAACCCCCAAGTTGATGTTCGGCTGTGGATTGACTCCCAACGGATGACCGATGCCCAAATTTGGTGGTTAGAAGACGAAACCAGAATCCCTTCTAGCCGCAACCTGTCTTTATGTGACCTCCGTACTATTTTTGAATATAACGAATATCCATTATATAATTTAGCTGATAATTCATCTAACTGGCGTGTAGATAAACACTCTTTAATTTGGAGGCAGGTTGATGCAGCAAAAATATTGACTTGTTTACAAGGTGATTATGAACAGATTTTTTATTCAGATTTAGATATTACTAATTTAGTAGTAAATTCTAAAGAAGTTCAAAATCCATTAAAAAAGCACGGCATAGTATTAAGTGGGTGGGTTGATGAAAAAGGTGGCCCTACTTATTATGAAAATCAACTCTTTGGCTTTGATGATCGAAAACGAGAATTCTTTAAGTTGCTGTATTATAAAACATTAAAAGATGTTGTCACAAGATTAGAAAATGGTTACCTCAGTTATTTAGCTTTAATAAATAATGAATTAAAATTAAAATTAGGGATTGATACCAGAGAAATAGTTTTTGAACCTAAATACAATGGTATCTGTGCGTATCATCCCGAACAAAACTATCAATTTTTCTCTAAACATTTATAAACTGACTTTCTAAAATTTAGACTATGAAATGGTATCACCCTTATAACTTAATGAGCGGAATGGCGATGGCTTCGCTAGCAGCTGGAAGTATTTTTGGTAGAGAATATCCAACCTTAGATACCCAAAAAGTGGAATTAGGAGAAATAATACCTCCAGTTCAACGCTTTGCTTCCTTGAGCGATTCTTATAATACTTCACTTGATAACCTCTACTCTGCTTATAAGCAGGCATACCAAAAAACTGAGACCGTTGTTGTAACCTGCTTTGACTCCGAAGGCAAAGCATCCACCTGTATCGAAGAGGAGACCTATTGGGATGAAGACCAGGGTGTACCATCACATCAAAGAGTCTATAATTGGATAAACTACCAGGACAAAGTTAATGAAGCTGCTCAATTGTTAGTTCAAGAAAATCTGGTAGACGCTAGAGGTTTAGATAAGGTTACGATTACTGATGAAGGTGTTCCAACTGGTATCGCCATCGGGCTGGTGGGGATTTATGGCGCTGAGATAGGTTTATTATTGGGATATGAAAAAATAGCTGAAAGAATGGGTCTTATTTGGTCTAGTTCGGACAAAAGAAAGCAAAATATGCAACTTGCCCGCAGGATTGTTTTAAAATCTCTAGCCTCTTTTGCCACAGGCGTGGGGGTAGCATATTATGTGCAGAATAACCAAGATGAAAGCCGCTCCCAATTAAAACAAGAGTTGAAAGAGCTGGAGTATATTCAAAAATTGAATGCCGAAGTTTCATTTGCTCAATATTTTGGATCCGGCCTGAATGATATGCGGTCTAATGTTAGAGAAACTGTCAGCTTATTAGAAAGTACATTTAGTCGCGTCCGGAAGGCTAAGGTACATGAGGCTTATGAAAATGTAATTCGTACTGGTACGGACTTTGAATTATTACTAAGTGAAGGTGTTTCTGAAGATTTAGGCCTGGCTGCCCAGTGCGGTTTAGTAACTAGGAAAATCGGCGAGATTAATAGGAATTTCACTCCCCTGCTAGAGGCCTTGGTTGCGGGCGGAGTTTTAACAGCAATTATTCTACCAGGAGAAATTATTAATCAAAAACTCTCGAAGTAAAGAAATACCCTGCCATTTTTCCTTATATTAATCTATACTAAAATTTCAAGAATATTCTAAATATCCGCCATTTCGATCTCAATGTTTAAACCTTCGGGAATTGGCACTCTCATCACTAATCTTAGTGTTCGCTCATCTGCACCTAGATCAATCAAACGCTTATGGATCCGCAGCTCATACCTTTCCCAAGAAGCTTTACCTTCACCGGAAGGAGATTTACGAGTAGTAACTTTTAATTTTTTGGTTGGAAGTGGAACTGGGCCGCGCAGTTTAACTCCGGTTTTTTCTGCTATGGATTTGATATCGTTGCAAATCTGATTAATTTTATCGATATCCGTACTAGCTAATTTAATTCTTGCTCTCTGGGCCATTTTTTCTTACACATAATAACATTTAACTTATTATGCGTTTGTATTAGGATAAGCAGTTGTTTATAAACTTTATTGTTTTTTTTAATATAAAGATTACTTTAATTTAGGCTTTTATACCCGCCAGTTTGCAGTGGAAATAAAAGCATGACCAAAATATTAACAAAATAAACTCATAATTTTTTAAAAAAATATAATAAAAAAAGAAACAATCTATAATTGCTTCTTAACCAGATCCATACACATACCTGCTCCTACGGTAACACCTGAATCTCGGATAGCAAATCTAGACATTTGAGGTATAACACTATTCTTCTCAATTACCACCGGTTGAACTGGCCGTAATTTTACAATAGCTGCATCCCCGTTTCGTAGAATGTCCTTATTCTCAGTTACTTCGGCTCCAGTTCGAGGATCAATTTTTTTGATAATTTCTACAAATTGACAAGCTACTTGAGCGGTGTGGATATGGAATACTGGAGTATAACCGACGGTAACTACACTCGGATGGCTCATTATTACCACTTGAGCTGTAAATTCGGTAGCTACACTAGGAACGTTATCGGAAGTGCCTAGAACGTCTCCCCGAGCAATATCTTTCTTGCCTACTCCTCGGATGTTGATACCTACGTTATCACCAGGTTCAGCTTCGTCAACCGATTCATGGTGCATTTCAATCGATTTCAGTTCCCCGCTAACTCCCTTACCTTCTCTTCCTGGAACAATGGTTACCTTTGCTCCTACTTTCATAATACCAGTTTCAACTCTGCCCACTGGAACAACACCGATACCGGTGATGTTGTAAACATCTTGAATTGGCATTCTTAGAGGCAAGTTAGTTGGTTTCTGTGGAGGATCAAATTTATTGATAGCTTCCAATAAGCAGTCACCAGTCCACCAGGGCATTTTATCCGATTTTTTGACCATGTTTTCTCCGGGGAAGGAAGCAATAGGTATAAATCTCAGAGTGTTAACATTCCATCCCGCTTGGGCAGCATGGCGTTTAACATCTTCGATTACTTCTTTAAATCTCTTCTCAGAGAATACTACCCCTGAAATATCCATTTTATTGATAGCTACCAATAATTGGCCTACACCAAAAATCTTAGATAATTTCAAGTGTTCGATAGTTTGAGCATTTACCCCATCGTTAGCCGCTACTACTAAAACTGCACAGTCAGCCTGAGAAGCGCCCGTAATCATGTTTTTAATGAAGTCCCGGTGTCCAGGAGCATCAATTATGGTAAAATAATATTTATCAGTATCAAATCTTTTGTGAGACAAGTCGATGGTTACCCCACGTTCTTGTTCTTCTTTCAAGGTATCCATAGTGAAAGCAAACTCGAATCCAGCCTTACCCAATTGCTGAGCTTTTTCCTTAAGCTTACGCATAGTTTGCTCATCAATATTCTTAGTATCATAAAGCAGTCGTCCTACGGTGGTTGATTTACCGTGATCTACGTGTCCAATAAATACTAGGTTAATGTGTTGTTTGTTTTTTGCCATTGTTTATCTTTTTTCCTCCCTAATTAACATCGAATAGTATATTTTTAATATATTCAGTAAAATGAAGACATTTTATTTATAAAGCTTTCGGTGATAGAATTGATTTTGGAAGAATCGAAAAGCAAATACTATCAGTGAGCTCTGTCCTAAATGTTGTGGTCACTGCCTTAAGATGAGCGGGACGTCCAATTGTACAGTTCTTTGCTTTGGGGGTTGGCCCCTACGGGGCTAATGGGCAGTGCAATTATACGGCCTAAAAGCGAATGGTCGTGACCACAAAATTAGATTTAGGACAGAGCCCTATCAGTGATACTATCTGAAATAAGGCCGGTGTTCTCTACTCCAAAGAAACTTAAAAAAAAATCTAGCCTTCTACTGCCAGCTGCAATCTTAACCTTAGCCCTCTTTTTTCCATATCCCGTACAATATCCAGACCGCGATAACCCACATTCAAGTTCTGGCCCCGCGGATAGGTAGCACTAGTTATACCTAGGAAATGAAGTTCTCCCCGATATACCCCCCAAGACCCGCAGCCGCTGTTGCCGCCGCTGATAGGAGAAGAAAATAAAAACCCGTTATAATTATATTCACCTTCAACCTCCGTCGGAAGACGCGGCGCGCCAATTATCCCATCGGAAACTACCTTATCCAAACCCAACGGGAAACCGATAGTGTATAAATAATCGCCTGCCTCAATCACATCTGAATTTCCGATAGGGGCATCCATAGCTACCAAAAAATCAGATCGAGGCGTCTTTAGCAAGGCATAATCGGCATCTTCAAATCCAGTTACAACTGAAATATAGGAAAGGTCTTTAATACCTCTAATTTCAAATCGTGGTTCAGAAATTCGTTTAAAGGTACCAAAAAAAGTGGCATACTCCTTCGGCATAGTTACACAATGTTTAGCAGTTAATAAATAATGAAATTGCTCATCTTCGGCTATAGTGGTAGCCGAACAACTGCTCTCAAATTCTATCTTTTCTCCTAACGAATCCTCAAAATAAGCTTTTTCCACCAGCATTTCTACACTGGGAAGAATACCCGCCAGCTTACTGTCAGATAACGAGGAATTATTATTTTCATAGCGAATCGAACTGTCAACGAACGAAGCTCGTTCATTATAATGGCTGAACAGACCGCCTATCTCATCACTAGGTTTTTCTATATACTTAACTGGAGCAGCACAAGAGATCAGGGCTACACCTAACAAAGATATAATTCCTTTTTTCATAACTTCCGCCTCTTTTTTTCCAGCGCTATCGCCGCGCTAGAGTTTTGTAAAATTTAAGTCAAAATGGAACAATCAACAAAGACATTCTGACATTGCAACATTAAATGGTTGCAACAGTAACTATAGGTTATAAAGTATATAAATATTTTTTACTTGAATGAATATCCGAACCCCCAGGCTCCGGTATTTTTTCCTTCAGTATCATGCTTATAAGAAATATTCAAGCTCCAATTTTCATAAGCTGTCATTTTCCAATTCAGCTGTAAAAATAGGGCTGCCTGAATCTTAAAACCGGGAATAGTTATGGGTAAATTTTCTGATTCTATTTTTAACTTTGAATCGTTAATGATGATATCAAATTCTACGCCTGCACCAATTCCCAAATACATATTGAACACTTCGGAAGCTTCCTGCCCATCTTTAGAAAACCTTACCCCTTCTTCGGGAGAAAAATTTAATATATCCCTGCTTACATAAGGTGAAAATAAAAGTTCATATTTAGTATTAGCTGTTTCCAAACCAACCTTAACTGAAGGTATATCCAATTCTCCTTCTAAATCGCCTATAATTTCATTATCACTTTCAGTTTTTATCTTTACTGCACCAAATTCTAAATTGATACTATCCTGAGAATTTCCCCTAACTAGTGGCTTATAAGTAAAATCTAAACACAGCTGATGAACTCCATTTTTGTCTGTCTGGGCACAATAATTTGCGCCTAATAAACTCATAATATTATCCTTGTCATCATAAGCCATATTGTGAGCCACTGTTTTTTGATGAGCGCATCCAGCACTAGAAAATCCAGAAGCTAATCCATACACTAAAGCCGAACTTAAAACAACTTTTTTAACTGGTTTAGTTATACCATTTTTTATTATATCCGTTAACCACATAGTTTAACCTATTTAATACTATACCTAAGCTAAAATTATCTTAAACAACAGTAGGATCCACCCTTTTAAAACCACTGCAATTTAGTTCATCCGATTTGATAACCTTCACTCGAACAAATTTACTTCCCAACCCCGGAGACATAAATTAAGAAAATACCCTCCCACTTTATTAATATTCTTTACATATTATATTTCCCAGGATCCATTCATCGTCTATAAAATACAAATTGTTTTAAAGCCTAAAATAATTCTTATAATCATAAAAGTGGTTGATAGAAAAAAACCTAAACGGGGACTGCCCGAATTAATTGATTTGTCTATCCAGGGCGATGAGCCCCTTTCTTACCGTGATTTATTCAACTCCCTTACCCACGTAGGTATTGGTAAAGATGACTTCTCCCTAGCCATTAGACAGCTGAAAGAAGAAGGAAAAATAATTTTAGAAAATGATCCTTCAGATAAAAGAACTTATTTAATTAGAAGAGTCCAGCCTTCAACTGAAACCAAACCCCAAATTAGTAAACTAGAACGAGGAATTATCCAAGAAATAAATAATAGAGTAATACCTAAACCGGATGATTTTACTTCTGATGAATTGAAATTAATAAAACATTTAGCCGACTACAGCGATCGAGACCCTGATAGATGGGGTACAATCCAAAGTTTAGGTGAAAAGATGGCCCCGGATGCACCTTTGGAAGGCGTTAAAAGAATTGGCGGGATGCTAAGCACCTTAACAGAAAAACTATTAGAGTACGGAGTTAATGTAAATTCCCGAAAGTCCGAGCTGCTGGAAGGAGAAACCGTTTATGCCATTCAAAGGAAGCAATTGAAAAAAGCCCGATTGGATCAACTGTTAATTAGTGAGAAAAAAAACACCACCCTGCTTTTAATTGGTGATGCTGCTTTTGCACATATATACCATAGTCCAGTAATAGATAAAGGAATACGCTACTTCTTGGAAAAGAATAATTTGATAAAAAAAATAGATGCTACTCTGCTTATTACCGGAATGCCCTTTATTCCCGATCGGGGAGGTGGAGTGAATGATCAGTATCTGGCGGTCCTAAGAAAGAAATCTCTTAAAGTCATCCTTAGGGAAGCGGAAGAGAGGAAAAATCAGAAACAGGCTGATGGGAAAGATGATATAATTGAGGAAGATAAGACCTTAATAGAAAATGATCCGGAATACGAACGAAAACACGTTAAACACATAATTACTACCATTCCCGAAGCTGTTGAGAATGCGGCTGAAAGTTTGGAAACCATGCTTGGCGATAAATATAAAGGAGAAGTGCATTATTTCTTCGGCTATAAGGATCAAAAACACCTGCAGACTAGCATCCGCAGATTTAGAGCTGACTTTAATCAACTGCAGAAGGAGCAAGAAAAGCATAAATTAAATGCTGAAAAAATAGATGAAGAAAAGAAAAAGCAGCAGAAAATTTACCAGCAATTTAAAGATGGCACTAAATTAGTACGTGAACTGCATTCTTCGATAACTAAAAGAACGTCCGGTTCCTTAGAATCTAGAATTACCGATTTCAAAGGCCGACGAGAAGAGGAATTTGCTCAGCTGGAAAAAGATTCACCAGAAATCCATAAAGAATTAGCTGAATTTTTAAGCAAGGTCAGCAGCCAAGATGAACTTACTAGTTATTTAAATTCTAAGATTGCCAAACGTGATGAATTGAATAATAAAATCAAGGCTCTTAAAGAGAAATATGACGCTGAAATTCAACAGGGAGCGGATATCGAACAAGCTAAACGTAGTTTTAGTTTATACAAATTTACTGGTTATATGCCCACCAACGCCCAGCAGTTCAAAATCCACCATCACCGAGCCATGACTGAGTATCAAGATCAGCTTATGAGCCTGTGGAAAAAATGGAAGAGAAAACGCTTCATTCACCCCGATGAAACCGATCTGGAAATTGGCGGCTACCTTATAAGAATTGATCCGCAGATGAACCGGGCCAGCACTACCCCTGGAAACAAAACTGTTAAGCTTCAACAGCGAAAAATAAGAGCTCATCAGACCGATGATCGGCCCGTACCAGACCTTTACATTTCCTCCATGGACAAAGGAGGATACAGATTTTTTATCATGCCCCAACAACGGGAAAAAACTTTAGAAGGAGAATTTGCTGATTCCTCTGAATCGATCTGTTATGTTAAAATGCCGACGCTGCAGGCTTCTGAAAGCTTGGAATATTGCCAGCGAAATAAGCTGGACAAACTTCCCGACGTCAAAAATTTTATGGCTAAAAATTGGGCTTCGGGAATTGTTATTCTTAATTTATCACCTAATGGTATACGCCAACCCATTGGAGTATTTGAAGAATCATTGAAACGGATGGGATTATTGGCGGAGCAATATGAATTGATAGAACAAAAATTAAAACAAAAAGATTTGACTAATTTAGAAAAAATAGATCTGGAAAGAACAAAATCATTTTTAGAGAATTCATTCCGGATTGAACCCAATATCGGCCCGGATTTCTTGAAAAAAATAGATTTGCTGTTAATGCCGGAAAGCCATCATGGCTCCCAAAATCCATTAGGCAACACTTTTAATACCCAGCTGGTAGAAGCGGTGGTTAAATATGAGGAAGAGAGAAAATTATCTATGATTGTTTTTGGTGGGGATAATATCCATGGCGACCACAACGCTAAAAGCATGCGTACCGCAACCATTGATTTGGGCCTTCTACCCCATGAAATTAAAAAACTGACCACCTTAATTAGAGAGGATAAAAGCACCGCCGCTGAGCAAAAAGAATCCCTCCTAGCCCAGCTAGCTTACATGATGCGGGGAACTCAGCCTATAAATTCCAGCTCTAAACAATTATTAGATTACGCAGATAATGGGGCAGTTCAACTAGCAGAACAAGTAATTGATAATGGTGGTTTAGCGGTGGCTATTTCCGGAAATCATTATAACAGCAGCAACAATCTTACCCATGATGAAGCTTTGATGATTTCTTTGGCCTTTGATCGTAAATATCGTACTAGTGGACGGCTAAAAATCCTAGATGGTATCGGAGAAAGAGATGGGCGGGGAGATGTTGATTTAAGTATTTTGGCAACCAAAATGGATCTAATGACTCCTAAAGAATTTGGGACCATGTTTGCCGCCCATAGTTTCCCAAACAAATCTGATCCCTTGTTCGGAATGATGGAAAAAGTAGTGGGAATGGGATTAACTGCCCATATTATACAAGGTAATCACCTGCACACTGCTGGAGTAGGTTATGCTGATGGTAAACATTTTATAATGAGTCCAGGCGGACAGTCTAAAACCAAATATGTAGATACTATTGGAGAGATGTGCGGATTTAGGGGAGCGATGAATGTAGAATTCAGCCGTAATCCAGATTTATACCAAGGTTATCAAGAAGCTACCTTTGCCCCGCTAGGTTATTTACAAGAACATTTCTTAGACGAAGAAACTTGGACTCAGCAAATGATTGTGGAAAAATATATCCCTTTAGTTAAGGACAGTCATTATCAAAATCAAGCTGCGCCTAAAAAAGAATTGGCGGATAAAGAGACTATTGAAAAATATCTTCACCTTACCCGGGGTCATATTATCACTACGGCTAAGCATTTAGGAGTAAGCCGCTGGACTATAGATCGTAGAATCAGAGAATACAAGATTGATTTAAATAAATTTAAGTAAAATTAAATTTATTTATGAAAAGTTTGCATAATTAAATTATTTATCCGCAAACTTCTAAAGAGAATTTGAAATAAACCTAATTTTGGCATTAAATAAACGATATATTTGCCAAAAATACTATTTTTCAAACTTCTCTAATAAAATTTCCACTGATCCATTTGGCTTATTCTATCCACCATATCTTCCATTCTGGTGGCAGTATAAATTACTTCCACACTTTTGGGAAGCGGACTATGCTTGCACTTTTTACAAACGAATCGGCTGACTGCCGTGCTTATTTGCAAATGATTACATTTGGGGCAATGAGCTAGGGAGAAACAACTATGCCCCTTACAAGTAGGACAAATCTTAGAATATTTACTCAAGGCTTTAAATCTATTTTCACACTTCCCACAGACCCTATTTCTTAACGGAGATCGCATAAGAGTAACTTTTAAATTTATATAATCTTGGAAGTATAATTTTGATATAATTGTTCCGCATATACAGTATATTGATAACCACGGGAAAGTAAAAAATTTAGGCCTTAGTTGTGGTCTGCGAAGTAGTACTTTGACAGCAGAACCGCTAAATCAAAACATTTATATATCTAAAAATTTACCTAAAAAATAGAGGTGTAAAGTGAAATTAGTTCTTACTAAAAAACCTAAAAACGTAACTATAATTGAAGGATTTCCTGGGTTTGGTCTAATTGGTACGATTGCTACTGAATTCCTGCTGGAACATCTAGAAACCGAAAAAATTGGATTAATCGAAATGGATGAAGTACCCGCCATGATTGCCATCCATCAGAATAAAGTTATTGAACCGGTATCAATTCATTATAACAAAAAGCATAATTTGGTCTTAATACATGCTATTAACGTCGGTAAAAACCTAAGCTGGAAGCTGGCAGATACCATTGCTGATTTAGCTAAACAATTAACTGCTAAAGAAATAATTTCCTTAGAAGGTGTTGGCTCCCCTGCACCAGGATCAGAAAGAGTATTCTTTTATGCAACTGATGGTAAAGAAACCTCCAAACGGCTTACAAGCTGTGCCAGTCCATTAATGGAAGGGATAATTGTGGGCGTAACTGGTGCCTTATTGGCCAAAAAATTAGATTCGCCCTTAGTTGCCTTATTTGCTGAAGCCAAAAGTGGATTACCCGACAGTAAAGCTGCCGCTAATATTATTCGAGCCTTAGATTTGTATACTGGCCTAAAAATAGATCCTAAACCATTATTAAAACAAGCTCAACTGTTTGAAGACAAACTAAAAGGAATTCTAGAAAAAAGTAAGGATGCCGATGTACTCCAGGACGAAAAAAAGCTGAGTTATGTGGGTTAGGATGTAGTTAATTATGATTTTTAGTTGGTGTAATATTCTTTGAGTTAATAATTTAATCTAAAACTAAAAGTTTTAGAACTATAACTTATTATATTAAATCACTTTATTTAAATAGAATTTATAGTGACACTACAAAGAATGTGCCAGAAAACCAAATAATTTAAAACGATAACTTTTAATCAAAACTAGTATATTTAGGGACTAACCAAATATATCCCCCACTTTTTCTTTCAATTCTTTATCCATCTCTGATATACTCTTGGTCCCGTACAAATCCATAGTAGTTTTATAGGATAAATGCCCTAAAACTTTCTGAACTACCTCTAAACTTAAACCCCTATCCTTTAAAATACGCGCACAGCTGTGGCGCAAGATGTGGGGATTAATGTTTTTTAATTCTGGAATAGGATTATGTAATTGAGCTCCTTTACCCGCTTTAGCCACAATCCGATTAATTTGGGTAGGAGTAATGTGCCCATTATGATTTAAAGTTGAAACCGCAGGAAAAAGATAGCCTTTTTTAGGGTTATTTAATACATACTGAAGATAAATCTTCAAATCCTCCTGCAATTGATCTGAAAAGATAGTCGCCAAGCGAGTTATATTCTTTTTACCCTGGATAACTATTTTATTAGTAACTAAATCTAAATCCTCAATTTTGATCTTAGCCAATTCAAATCGCCGCAACCCGCAATAGGCCAATAATTTAATAATTAACTTGTCTCGCAATTTATTAGTATGCCGGACTAATAATTTAATTTGCTCCTCGGTCAAATGAAACTGACTCCTAGAATGCCCCCTCTTCACCATTTTTTCCATAATTTGTTATAAAAGGTAACAATCTATTTAAATCTGACGTTTTAGGTATTTTTTATTACCTTTTTAGTCACGTTTTGTATAAAGTGTTACCTAATGCGTCGGAAGGTAAGTTTGGAGTAAAAATGCCCAGAGGGGTAAGTAAAATAAAAAGTAACTACTCAATTATTGGTTAAATTTTTAAGGTTAGGAAATTTTAGTAGCAGAAATTAAAGAAAGAAGCCGGATTAGGATCACCTTACCTAAGAATCAATGCTCGTGACCACACCAGTTTAGATTGAAGATTAACCCCCCAAAACTTTATTAAGTTGAATCCTTTGATTAAATTATTATTTAACTGACTCTGAAATAAAATATTTAAGCAGAAATTATAATTTATTATTTTAAATAATACAAGCGTTTATTAAATATTAACTCCCGTAAATAACCAACACT
>DATDWB010000009.1:0-24187 GCA_035289845.1 Candidatus Nanoarchaeia archaeon
TTTTGAGCTAAAGCAATTTTTGAAGTTGAAACGCCATTCAAATATTGTTTAACTATCCAAACTCTTTTCTTAAAAGTTAGTTCATACATAGAGCCTCACCAAAGTGAGGCATTATAAGCGAACTAATAACGGGATAGTACATTGAACATTTCATTCAGAAATATTTATAAATAGACCTTGTAGTTAACATCCATTACCAATGAGTTGGTTTAATCAACGAGGTAGCCTAAGGTTACTTCTATGGTTTTTAAGTTGAAAGTTGGTATCTAAAAATAAACTAAACAATCAAAAATAGTCGAGGTCGTAAACATGGCTGATGAAGCAAAAATATTGGAAGCAATTGAAATTGCTAGGACTAGTGGAAAAATCCGTAAAGGGGCTAATGAAGCAACTAAAGCTATCGAGAAAGGCATAGCTAAATTGGTAGTCTATGCTGCCGATGTTACTCCTAAAGAAATAGTTATGCATCTGCCATTATTATCCAAAGAGAAAGGCGTTCCCTGTGTGGAAATTTCTAAAAAAGAAGATTTAGGAGCAGCCGCCGGTTTGCCGGTTTCAACTGCGGCCGTAGCCGTAGTTAAAGAAGGCGATGCTAAAGCTCTAATTGAATCTTTAAAATCTGAACTTCAGAGTTAGGTGATTTACTGTGGCTAAAACTAAAGTAGTTAAAGAAGCAGCGATGGAAGAAGAAAAAAAATCCGAAGGAGAAATTAGGTTTACCCAGGGAATACCGGCTGAAGTTAAGGAAATTGTGGGTCGGGAAGGAACCAGAGGGGAATTAATTCAAGTAATGTGCCAAATTATGGAAGGACGGGATAAAAATAAAGCCATTAGGCGAAATGTCAAAGGTCCAATCCAAGTGGGAGATTATTTGATGCTGCTTGAAACTGAAATCGAAGCCCGAAGGCAGAGCAGCGGAAAACGGGGTGGAGCCGCCAGGAAATAAACAAGGTTCCTCCAAAATTTAATTAATTTAATTTAAATTGGTATAAAAACAATAAAATCATATCAAAACAACCCTATCAAAACCTATATAATAATAGGAGGTCATTATCATGCCAACATGCAACTTTTCCGGGGAAAAGATTCCCCCAGGAACTGGAACAATGTACGTAAAGAAAGATGGAAAGATTCTTTGGTTCAAAAATTCCAAGTGCCTGAAGAATTATCTTAAACTAGGAAGAAAACCGGTCGCTACCCGCTGGACTAAATTTTTTCAAAATCAACGCGGGAATAAAGTTTCTGCCGAGGCGGTTGAAACTACTGTCGAGAATTCACCTGATTTAGAAGATGAAGATGAATCTGAAGATAAACCTGAAAATAAGCCCGCCAAGTCTAAGCCCGGGGTTAAGGCTAAATGATAGAGCAAACTTTAGTTTTATTAAAACCCGATGCGGTAAAGAGAAGCATTATGGGCCGAATTATCTCCCGGTTTGAAGATGCCGGGTTTAAAATAATTAGCGCTAAAATGGTTAAAATTGATGAAGGCTTTGGGCGCAGGCATTATTTTGATATTGCAGAAAGAAGAGGAGAAAAAGTGCTTAATGTTCTACTAAAGTTTATGACTCAAGGACCAGTAATGGCTCTGTGTTTGGAAGGGGTTAATGCAGTGGAAAATGTGCGCAAAATGGTGGGAGGCACTGAACCTAAGACCGCTCTTCCAGGAACTATTCGCGGTGATTTCGCTCATGTTAGTTTTGCTTATGCTGACAGCAAAGACAAAGCCATTGAAAATCTAATTCATGCTTCAGGGAATGTTCAGGAGGCTAAAATTGAGATTGGGTTGTGGTTCAAGCCGGAGGAATTATATTTTTATAAAACAGCCCAGGAAGAACACGTGTTTTGAAAATGATAAGCAAAGCTTAAAATACAAAAAATACTAAAGTAATACCCAGAAAATACTAAGTTAATCACATTAATCACATTTATGGAGGAAAATTAACCATGGCGGGAGAAAGGATGATTGAACGGGTGGCTAGAATAACTAAAAACCCTAAATTTATTAGAAATATTTGTACTAGTGCTCACATTCACCATGGGAAAACTGCTTTTACTGACAACTTATTGGCAGCAGCCGGTATGATGTCTTCTAAATTTGCTGGACAATTGGATGGGGGAATGGCTACCTGGCAGCATGCGGATGAGCAAGAACGTTTAATGACTGTGGATGCAGCTAACGTATCCATGGTCCATGATTATGGGGGGAATGAATATTTAATCAATCTTATTGATACTCCCGGCCACGTAGATTTTGGGGGAAATGTTACCCGGGCTATGCGGGCAGTGGATGGAACAGTAGTATTAATTTGTGCAGTAGAAGGTATAATGCCTCAAACTGAGACCGTAGTAAGGCAGGCGCTGCGAGAACGAGTTAAGCCCGTATTATTTATCAATAAAGTTGATCGGCTAGTTAAGGAATTAAAACTTTCACCGGAAAAAATTGCAGAACGGGTTATGAATTTAGTAGTTCAATTCAATAATCTGATTGAACGGATTGCTGAACCAGAGTATAAGACTAAGTGGAAGGTTAATGTTCAGGAAGGAAGTGTAGCTTTTGGAAGTGCTAGAGAAAACTGGGCGCTGTCATTTCCGTACATGAATAAGAAAAATGTAAAGTTTGCAGATATCCTGCATATTTATGAATTAGAAGATTTGGAACGGAAAGACTGGGTCTGGAACAATGCTCCACTCCATGAAGTTATATTAGACATGGTTATTAAACATCATCCTGATCCGATGGATTCTCAGATTTATCGTATTCCCAAGATCTGGCATGGAGAAAAGGAATCAGAATTCGGAAAAGATTTACTAACTTGTAATCCTAATGGAAAGTTAGCTTTTGTAATCACCAGGATAGTTATTGATCCTCGTTCGGGAAAAGATATCTCGGCAGGACGATTATTTAGTGGAACTATTAAAAGCGGAATGGAAGTTTACCTAAATAATGCCAAACAAAAACAGCGAATCCAGAACGTTTATATTTATAATGGGGTAAGACCAGAAATAATTGAATCCTTACCCGCCGGAAACGTTTTAGCTATTTCAGGAGTACTAGGTTTTGCTGGGGAAACAGTAACTTTAGAACCAGAACAAGCATTTGAAGAATTAAAACATATTTTTGAACCAGTTATTACTAAAGCTATTGAGCCTAAAAAATCTTCCGACTTGCCTAAACTAATTGAAGTTCTGCGTAAAGTAAGCCGGGAGGATCCATCGGTTAAAATTGAAATTAATGAAGAAACCGGGCAGAATTTACTGCATGGCATGGGGGAATTACACTTAGAAATTATTGAAAATCGGATTGCTACTGAGAAAGGAGTGGACGTTAAAACTTCACCGCCAATAGTAGTTTACCGGGAAACAATAACCAAGAAAAGTCCAGAGATGGAAGGAAAGTCACCCAACAAGCACAACAAATTGTTATTCTCGGTTGAACCTTTAGAACCAGAGATTGCTAACGGGATAAAAGAAGGGCGGCTGCCAGCTGGAAGGTTTAAAAAGAAAGATGAAATGATTACTTCATTCATGCGGGAAGAATGCGACTGGGATGCCAAAAAATCTTCGATGGTTAAGGCCATATTTAACGGCAACCTATTTATGGACCAAACTAGAGGAATTGTTTACATCAATGAAATCATGGAATTAGTTCTAGACATGTTTGAAGATGTAATGAAAGCTGGCCCGCTGGCCAGAGAGCCGTGTGTCAACATGAGAGTAAGCTTAATGGATTGTACTTTGCACGAAGATGCAATTCACCGTGGTCCGGCCCAAATGTACCCCGCAGTTAGGGATGGTATAAGGGGAGCCATAATGCAGGCTGGTCCGGTATTGTATGAACCGCTGCAAGTAATGCGAATAGAAGCACCTACCGATTATACCGGGCAGATTTCCAAGTTAGTTTCTTCCAAGAGAGGACAATTATTAGATATGACTCAGGAAGAAGACCAGGTAATAGTAATAGCTAAACTTCCGGTGGCTGAATTGCTAGGCTGGAGCAGTGATTTACGTTCATCGACCGAAGGACGGGGCAACTCTTCCTTAGTAGATCAGAACTTTGAACGCTTGCCAGGTGAACTGCAGGATAAAGTCAGAAGAAATATTATCTCCCGAAAAGGATTAAGTGAAGGAGTTTTGGGAGCTTAATTTTTTATTGTTTTTAGTTTATTTAACTATTTGTCTGTAAACAACCTTTATATTCTTATTTTTTTTAAAAAGTAATTATGGAAACGCTTGAGGAAAAGTTAAAACCAAATAAAAAACAATGGCTGCCCATATGGGGTCCGATTCAAATATATTTAGACATTCAAAAAAACAAACCTACAATTATTGATTCAGCTTTTGAGAGAAAATTTGATAATAAATTTACATTATCGGCTTTATATCATTCCAGCATTTATTTTGCTTTGTCTTATTACTCATTTAACCAATTTTTATCTTATCTCCAATCTTAACTTTTCCTTTAGAATATTCTTCTCCCAATTCCAGAACATATCTCCCTTTAAATCGTGAATTCCATATCTGGAACGGTTTAAAATTAGGGTTAATTTCCAGGATGATCTGGTCTTCATTTAAAATTATTACTTCCAGCGGGTAAAACACAAACCAATTGTGGAGATAAATAGGTTTATCAGATTTAAATTTCATTATTAAATTACGCCGGGGGTGAAACATTAATCCCAGGCTCTGAGAAAATAAGTTCCTGGCAGTAATTTCCTGGTTAGAAATTTGTTCGCCGGAAGTTTTATTTATAATCATTTTTCCAGATCTCATCACCAACATAATGAATATTTTTTACGGCTCGGCCGTTTTTTAGAGCGTCCATATCTGGCGCCTTGAATAAAGCTAATCCTACAGCAATTACCTTCTTATTTTTATCATCAATTATGGCTATAGGTTCATTTTCGCAGATAGAATTATTAATAGATTTTATCCCAGGACGCATAACGTCGGCTCCATTTATTACAAACTTGATTGCTCCAACATCTATGGTAATGGTCTTAAGAACATTGTTTTTTTGCAGGTATTTTAACGTAGGAACCCAGTGTCCATTATAATCAAAGAAAGAAGGTTCACGATTTATTAGGAGAATGGCAGGTGTAAAATGGACTTTCATAACCGTATCTTTTTTGCTTAAATCTATTCCATAGGGCTTTAATTCTAGACTTACTTCTTTGCTGCGTAAATGAGTGGTTTTCACATTTAATTGTAGTTCAATTTTACCGGAGATTTGATTGACATTATTATCTCTTATTTACATCTTCTTATCTATTTTTTTATAAGCCAGCCAAATTAAGGCGGCTAATACTACTCCTAACAAGGTAAATTTAAGAATTGTATTGGCCTGACTCCAGTAGCGTATTGTTCCATAAAGTATGACCAACAATCCTCCGGTTAATATTCCGGTGCTGATAGCATCCCGACGGAGAACTATTCCTAATACCACTGCTAATAATCCAATTATGATGGCGGATATGAATACGATTTTGTCGCTTTTATTTCGGGCAGAATTGAAGTCATCATAACATTCTTTAGGGGGATTACAGTATCCGTAAGGTCCGTTCTCCAAACCTATTTCTGGTGCGGGGCGATATTTCTCGGTAGTCCATTCGCCCCCTGAATCTAAGCAAGTTTCGTTATCCTGGAGGGTGTACAAATTGTCTGCACAGTAATCATTAACTTCGGGAGTAAAATTAAAAACTTCGATCCCATAGCCTACAAATAAGGCAAAAATGATAGCTATGGCAATAGTAATGACCATCTTCTTTTTGTCCATTGGGGTTTTTAGGAAGTTAGGGTTAATAAAGGTTGCTGAGGGGATGGTCTGTCCAGAATGGAATCAATTTGTATACTACATGCCGGCGCGAGGATTTTTTGAACAGCGCAAAAAAACAAAAGGATATTTGTTTTTTGCGCCGAAATGAACGGAAGGTTTCATTTCGTGCGCCAAAGGAGGCACAAAGAATGAAAATTAATTCATTCTTGTGCAGAAAACGAATCCTTGTTCGTTTTCTTGCACATTTTTTCCATTTTAAGGAAAAAATCCCAGTGCCGTGCCCTGCTCAAAAAATGCGCCTATTGCAGGTAGTATACAAAAAACAGGCATTCTGGACAGACCATGAGGGGAGTATGAGAAAAATTCAGAAGAGTTTATATAGAAATAATCTCCCCGATAAAATAGATGGACCAAACTCCCAGACATGCTAGAAGGTCTAAAGATGAGAATATAAATTTAGTTTCTAGTTTAGCTAATCAGCTTTATGGTCCAAATATAGATCAAAACATTCTAGGAGCAGGCGGGCAGGGTGTAGTTTTTAAGGTAAATTCTTCAGTTGTATCTAAAATAAGAGTGATTGGAAAATATAAAGATCCATTATTTAGTTCTGCAGATGATCATAGGGTAATAGCTGATTTGGAGTTGGAAGAATATATTCATCAGTGGGATAACTCCCCATTATGGATTAAAAACCTGAATACATTTAAAAGGGAATATTTTTTTTTAGAGACACTTAGTAATGTTAAAGGAGTAGTAAAACCCATAAATAATATATTTGTGGACTATATTGAAAACTTGCTGGCAATAACTGAAATGAAATTTGTTCCCGGCGAAAATTTAGATCAGATAATTAAAGAGCCGCTATATTTTAAAAAATCTATTTCTGCCTTGCTTCAAGTTGGGCAATTAATTTATGGGCCATTAAAAGAACGAGGGATAGTTCATTTGGACATTAATCCATCTAATATTATAGTTAATTATTCGGAGGAAGCTACTTTAATAGATTTTGGAATAGCTCATCCGTCCGGGCATAAGGCGGAAGATATAGCTTACGGGACGCCTGGTTTTATAGCTCCAGAGACTATCAGTCAGATGGAGATAGACTATCGCACTGATGGTTTTAGCTGGGCCATAAATGTGATTATAGCCTTGATAGGAGAAAATCCATTTAGCAAATGGATGGAAAAAAATTCAAGTAATGTTTCTTTAGCCTATGGAAACTATTTTTATAATTTGCTTACATTAGACTGTTCCAAGATCAACCGAATGATTGTTGATCCGGTAAGATCAAAGTATGGAGATCCAGCGGCGGAAGCAGTACGGCAAGCAATGAATATCCGGAAAGAACAAAGATTTATGGAACCATTATTGGCAGTAGTTGAAAAGATGGCTGGGAAAGAGAAGGCAGCAGAGATAAGTTGATTTATGATTTTATACCCCACCAGCTGGCGGCGTGGCGACCACATGGAGCGGTGGGATAGCCTCGGCCAAGAATTGATTTATTTTTTAAGACTAATTAGTTTGGCCAATGACTCTACTTGGGCATCTAAGTAGTAATACAGTAGTCAATGACTCTACTTGAAAACTACTCTACCAAAATTCCAACTTTACCGGGCAGGGAAGATTTGGATTTTGGATTGTCACTTTCTTCCGAGATAATAATTTTAACCTGGCAGCTGAATTCCTGCTCCAAATATTTTTGAGCATTACTTAAAACAGCAAATTCTTCCTCCTGAGAGGTAACAGTTTCCGGAAGCTTGGAAACATCCTTAACTAAACTTAGGACGATTTTACTAACTTCCCTGCCTTTTATTTTCATTTTCTCTTCCGCTAAAATTCGATGCAGGATTTCGCCTACATTTCGAGTAACTTTAATTTCTTTGGAAACTAAGGAAATTAATTCGTAAGTCCATTTTTCTGCTATAAAAATAGTAAATTTTTTAGGCGGGTATAGTTTAGCCAGCTTGATTACAGTGCGCATTCCTTCCAAAGTAGTTTTTATCAATTCTTCCCCCGCTTGGGCAGCAGCATCAAATTTATCCAATTCTAATTTTGGCCAATTAGAAATCGAAACTAAAGTTTTATTGTTAAATACAGAGAATAACTCTTCGCTTAAATGAGGAGTAAGAGGGTTCATTAACTTACACCAAGTTTCGATTACTATTTTTAGAACGGTTTGGTTTCTTCCTCCCCGCCTAAGGTACCATTTTAAATCATCATAGATTAAAAAATAGACCCCCGAGGCCAACTCTCTTAAATCATAATTCTGCATTCCTCTCTCAATTTTTTGCAGCCGCAGATTTAAAGTTGATGTAATCCAGTTGTCAAGGTGGTGATCTTTTCCCCCATCTAATTTTTTTAAACTTTCAACCAGGGAATAAATTCTTTCCAAGGTATTCTTGTAATTAAGAACTACCTCTTCACTCCAAGTTACGTCAATATGGGGAGAACCAATGTGGGCATAATATAATCGCATGGCATCTACTCCATATTTTTGGATGGCTTCGGGAATAGGTTCAGCTCCGCCTTTACTCTTAGATATTTTACTTCCTTTCCCGGTAACCCACCAGTTAACAAAAATTCCTTTAGGCCATTTATCTTCCGGCAATATCCCCACGTGGTTCATTAAGAAAACCGGGAAATGAACGGTCTTATGCTCCTTTCCGCCCAGATTTAAATCCAACGGGTAAAAATATTCAACTTCTTTCTGAACTTTTTTCCAGGATTCTTTTCCTTCTCCTAAGTTTAAAAATACATAATCAAAAAATTCTTCCGTTAATTCGGAAATTTTAATAGATTTATCATTAACAAATTTGGAAACTAGATAGTAAGCGGGGTACAAGGTTGAATCACTGATAGGTTCAATTGTCCATTGCTCATCAAAAGGGAATTTGCTTCCCAGCCAATTACCAAGTCTAGCACAGGCTCGATCACCGAACCAATCTAGAACTTTAGGGATATTATCCTGGTATTCTTTAGGAAAAATATTCATTCTTTGAGCCTGCAGCTTACTTTTTTCTGTAAGATTATGATCTGAGTAGCGGATAAACCATTGGTCATCGATTCGTTTGATAAATACTTTGCTGCCCAAGCGGCAAACAACTTCTTCACTTAAATCGTAGAACAAGTCCGCCTGGCCGGATTCAATTAACCGAGTCTTGATTAAATCTTTAGCCTCGGCAACTTTCATCCCAGCATAATCTTGGCAATTAACACCCATAATACCAGTGTGGAAGCCAGCCTTGTAAATTTTTGTAGTGGCTTCATCTAATTTTTGGATACTAGTCGGATCAAGTCCGGTTATCCCCAACCTTTTACAAATTTCCAGCGCGGGAAAATCACCATATTCCTTAGATTTAATGATGGCGATAGGCCGTATCCCTTTAATTTGATGCGGATCTAGCTTATATTTTTGGATTTTTGGCAGATCGTTTTGTAAATCTATCAAAGCAGCATAATCATACGGAGCATCACTGGGGACGCTAGTCACTATCCCAGTTCCAATTTTGGGATCACAGAAGGATGCGGGAAGGATTATTATCTCCCGGCCAATACCCGGTGCTAAAGCTCTCTGTCCAATAAATGCTTGGATATTAATGTCTTCCTTGAGTATGATGTCGTCTTTTTGATATTTTAATTTCTCAGCGGCCGATTCAGAGATGATCCAATTTTCTCCTTCCACTTCCACTCTTAAGTATTTGGCATTAGGATTAACCCATAAGTTAGTTTGGCCAAAGATAGTTTCCGGCCTTAAAGTAGCAGCAATTAAGTAATCATCCTTAATTTTGAATTTTAAGAGAGTGTATTCTAATTTCTCAGCGTTCCCGCCTTGGGAAAGGTCAGTTTCAGATGGGTCTACCGCCACTGGGCCGCTTTTTTCGGAATAAGGAGCAAAATAAGGTTTTTGCACTAGCAAATTGTTCTGCAGCAATTTTTTAAACTGCCACTGGATAAATTTTTCGTAATCCGGGTAAGTAGTGCAAATGAATCGGTCCCAATCACACAAGAAACCAAATTTTTTCCAATAATCATTAATGTAAACTTCATTAAAATATTCAACAATTTTACCTGGTTCAGTCAATTCTTTAATTTTTTTTTCCGGACAGCCGTTGCGGAGAAGATAATCAATCCAATCAGGATCACCAGTTTTAACTTTGTTAGCAAAAGCTATAGCTTGGTTACCAGAAGCATGAGTTCCAACTGGAAATAGAACTTCTTTGCCTCTCAATCGTTCATAACGGCAGATGGCATCAGTATAAGAAAAGCCCCGCATATGGCCTACGTGCAGGAACCCGGAGATTCCCGGATAAGCAAAAATCATAAAAAATTTGTCTTTATTTTGAATTGAAGCCTGGCCTAGTTTAGCCTGCTCCCATTTTTTCTGCCATTTAGTTTGGAGTTGATCCCAGTTTAGAGACATAGCTTAAGTAGAATGAGCGTATTTTTAAAAGTTATCTTGGATTTAAGCCGATTCTAAGGTTTTAGAAATGATTTCAGAGAGTTTTTCTGAAGGTTTAGCATCCAGGATACGCTGTAATTGGGCTCCTAATAACTGTTTTCTGTTCTCATCCAACCGAGAATATTTCTCAAATCCCTTGGCCAGGGTGGCAGCCACTAAAGGATTAAATTGGTCGATAGCTATAATTCTATCAGTTACAAATTCATATCCTTTACCGCTGGAATCATGAAATCGCTCATGGTTTACCATGAATGTTCCAATCAGCGATTTAATTTTATTAGGGTTTTTAGCATCATAAACTGGATCCTGCTCTAATTTGGTTAACTCAGTGATAATGTCAGTCCGATTAGAATAGGCTTGCAGGGAAAGCCATTTATCCATGACTAGGACATTATTTTTCCAGCGGTCATAAAAATTTTGCAAGGCTTCATCTCCATACTGACTTTGCTCATGCATCAGTACATTTAATGAAGCTTGACTATCGGTCATATTATTAGCCTGGTTGAATTGAGAAAAAGCTAGTTCGGTGTATTCTCTCCGGCCAGTACTTATCAAATAAGACAAGAGGGTATTTTTTAAACTGCGTTTTCCAACTGATTCAGGATCATTGGTATATAATTTTCCATCATTAAGGAGGGTATACCATTTTTTTATCTTAACTTCGTGAGTTAAGGCGATATTTCTTTTTAGAATACGTCTAGCTTCAGAAGCGGAGTCGTAATCACATACTTCCATTTCTTCAACCAGATCGGTAACTGAAGGAAGGTTCAAGGCTTCGGCTATGAATCCATAATCTTCAATCTCGCCTTCTAGAAGGCTGCCAAAAGCGTTGACAACTATATTTCTTACTTCAATCTTGGATCTAGATTGCAAATCAGCAATCAGGCTGTTTAATTGCATAATGGCTAGTCTATGGCCAGCTTCGTAGCGATTAAATTTATCACTATCGTGGGCAAGAAGGAAGGCTAATTCATCTTCTGTATACTCATAATTTAACTTGATGGGTGCAGTAAAATTACGCAGCAAGGATGGTACGGGCGGGCTAGAGATGTTGGTGAAGACAAAAGTTTGCTCCAGTTCAGTTAATTCTAATAACTGGGAATAGATATCTTTACCATCTGGTCCAACTAAGCCAACTTGAATGGGTATATGCAATGGTCCTTGTTCAGTTCCATTTTTTTGGGGATTACTTTGGGTTATAGTTATAGAGTAAGCAGCTGTCTGCGGGTCAAATTTTGTTTTTACGTCGCAAATAGGTGTGCCAACTTGGCTGTACCAGCGTTTAAATTGGGTTAAATCTTTTCCAGATCCCTGTTCTAGGGCATCAATAAAATCTTCGGTAGTCACCGCCATTCCATCGAATCGTTGGAAATAGTTATCCATTCCTTTCCTGAAATTATCTTTTCCGATTAAAGTGGAAATCATTCTGATTACAGCTGCCCCTTTATTATAAACTGTAGCCGTGTAAAAATTTTCAATATCTCCCACTTCAGCCGGCTTAATTGGATGGGCAGTAGGTCCGCTATCTTCAGGAAATTGCTGGGTTCTTAAATTAAAGACATCAGTTAACCGCTTAAGTATTTTAGAGGTATGCTCTTCAGTAAACAATTGATCCCTATAAACAGTCAGTCCTTCTTTTAATGTCAGCTGGAACCAGTCCCGTAAAGTAACTCGGTTTCCAGTCCAGTTGTGGAAATATTCATGGCCAATGACTCCTAGGATATTTTCAAAATTTAGGTCAGTAGCGGTTTCGGGGTCAGCTAGGACATATTTTGAATTGAAAATGTTTAAACCCTTATTTTCCATTGCTCCAAAGTTAAAAGAATTAACTGCTACGACCATATATTGGTCTAAGTCATATTCCCGGCTAAATGTATCTTCATCCCACTTCATAGCTTTTTTTAGCGATGCTACTGCATGCAGAGCCTTGCTTTTGTCTCCTTTGTCAACGTAGAATATAAGGTCAACTTTTTTCCCACTTTTAGTATCAAAACTATCTCTCACTTCTCCCAGATCACTGGCCACTAGGGCAAATAAATAGGATGGTTTCAGGAACGGGTCTTCCCACAGGGCGAAATGTTGCCCATTAGGCAAGTCTCCCTTTTCAACCAGATTGCCATTAGACAATATGATTGGGAACTGAGTTTTGTCAGCTTCAATTCGGGTAGTGTACCTACTCATTACATCGGGGCGATCCGGATGATAAGTTATTCTTCTAAATCCTTCGGCTTCACATTGAGTTACTAAATGGTCTCCCGATTGATAAAATCCTGATAATTCAGTGTTGCCTGCGGGATTAATTTCAGTTTCAATTTCCAAGGTAAATTTTGGTGGAACATGGGGTATAATTAAAGTTTTGTCCGTTAGGGTATAATCTTCCTGGGCCAATTGCCGGCCATCAATTTTTACTGATTTAAGTTTTTGTTTCTCCCCCTTGAGTTCTAAAGGTTGAATGGTAGTTTGGCTACCGGAAGCTGTAACCTCCATCTTAGACTTAACCAGGGTGCGGCTGGTAGAATGAATTACAAATTCCAGATCTATTTTAGGTATTTGAAAATTAGGCGGAGTATAATCTGCTAGTTTTAACCTACTAGATTTTTCTGCCATGATATAGACCCGAGGCGGGGCTTTTTATAAATATTGCTGTTATTTGGCAGCCATTGATTAGATTTAAGCTTGGTGATAAATCAGCAAAGTATAAATACTTTTTTAGCTTAACAATTATAAAAAGAGGAAGCATGAAAAATTTTGAACTGGCTAAAATATTCAATACAATTGCGGATATTCTGGAATTGCAGGAAGTGCCCTGGAAACCACAGGCTTACCGCAAAGCCGCACAAGCCCTGGAAGCACTTTCTGAAGATATAGAAGAAGTTTACCAACGGGATGAATTGAAAGATATTCCCGGGGTGGGCGAGCATATCGCGGCCAAAATTGAAGAGTTCTTACAGAAAGGAAAAATTAAATTCTATGAAGAATTAAAAAAAAAGGTTAAAGTGGATATTGAAGCTTTAAGAGCCATTCCCACTCTTGGTCCCAAAAAAATAAAACTACTCTACCAAAAATTAGGAGTTAAGACCGTAAAAGATTTAGAACAGGTTATCAAGCAAGGAAAAGCTGCTAAATTAGAGGGTTTTGGCGATAAGACAGTTCAACTATTATCGCAGGGGATTGAGGTTATTAAATCCCGCCCCCAGCGTTTTCTATACATTCAAGCCGTACCAATAGTTAAGCAGATTAAGGAATATCTTAGCCAGCTGAAAGAAGTACAAAAAGTAGAGGCTGCCGGATCGTTCCGCCGGGGAAAGGAAACGATAGGCGATCTGGATTTTTTAGTTGTTTCCCCGCATCCAGAAAAAGTGATGCTTCATTTTACAGCCATGAAAAGCATCAAAACAGTATTGGCCAAAGGAATTACTAAAACTTCAGTTCGTCTGCTAAATAACCTGCAGGTAGATTTGCGGGTAGTGCAGGAAAAAGAATTTGGCTCGGCGATGCTATATTTTATTGGCAATAAGGAGCATAATATAGAAGTGCGCAAATTAGCGCTGAGCAAGGGTTATACTCTCAGCGAGTATGGCCTATTTACTGTTAAAAGCAAAAAGTGGATTGCTGGAAGAACAGAAGAAGAGATCTATTCTCGATTAGGCTTGCAGTTTATTCCTCCTGAAATCCGCCGGGCGCAGGGAGAAATTGCGGCTGCTCAGAAGAATAAAATTCCGGTGTTAGTGGAACTGAAAGATGTTCAGGGCATGTTCCATAATCATACTCAGTGGAGCGATGGCCACAATACCTTGTTGGAGATGGCTAGGAAGGCGGAAGAGCTTAAGTTTAAATTCATTTCTTTTAATGACCATTATGGCGCCATGGGAATTACTAATCCTTTAAATGAAAAAAGATTGGATAAATATCTGCAAGAAATAGATAAAGTTCGCAAAAAAGTGGGCCTCAAAATATTTTCAGGAGTAGAAATTGATGTTCTTAAAGATGGTAGTTTGCCGTTGTCTTCTAAACATTTAAAAAAATTAGATGCCGTTGTTGCGTCGGTGCATCAGGCAATGCGAATGCCGGCGAAAGAAATGACTAACCGTATTTGTGCCGCAATCTCCAATTATCCGGTAAATATCCTGGGACATCCGACCGGGCGTTTATTGAATGAACGTGAGCCAATGGAAATGGATTGGGAAAGAGTTTTTCAGACAGCTAAGGATAATAATGTTTTTATGGAAATAAATGGCTCGCCTAAACGGTTGGATCTTTCGGGCGAATTGGTAAAACAGGCCTTGGATCTAGGCTGTAAATTTGCTATTAGTACTGATGCGCATGATGTTTCCCATCTGGAAGCACATGATTTGGGCGTAATCCAAGCCCGCCGGGGATGGGCCCGGAAGAAGGATCTATTGAATTGTTGGACTTTATCAAAGATTGAGAAGAGTTTGGAAAGGTAAGAGATATTGTTTTAGGCCTGGCAAGTTTTAGAATTAGCAACTAAATATTATGTTGAGAAGTTTGCATAATTAAATTATTTATCCGCAAACTTCTCTGTTGTTTTAGGTATTTTAGATCATGGATAAAAATATAAATTAATTCCGGCAAGGTTAAGTTATGAAAAATGATTCTTTTGTGCAATCAATATTTTGGGCTTCTTTAGGGATAGGGGTTATTTTTATTGGGGTATTGTTAGTGAAGATGATGGCTTCTTTTTAGTTGTTCTTTTTAAGAAGGTAGAATGTATTTAGGATAGGACTAATAGTTAGGTTAGAAACTAAAAAAGTAGCCCCGCGCGGATTCGAACCGCGGTCAATGCCTATCCTTCCCGAAGGACCAAAGGGCACTATGATAGTCCGCTACACCACGGGGCTATTAGACTTTTTATTACCAAGTCTATTTATAAAATTTTTGGGTTTAGTTTATTAATTAGGCTTCCGACAAAATTGCCTCAAAATAACCCCAAACTTTAAAAATAAGGTAGTAAAATAAAGTATTATGGTTAAAGCAGTAAAAAATTCGGTACTAGAGTCTACCATAGATAGAATACTAGCTCAGTTAAGCCCATTCGTGGATGATGTAGACCCAGCGGTAGTTAACGCTTTATTAACCTTAGATCGCTATCATAAACGTATTAACGTCTATCAAGGCAGTGAGAGTCCCAAGCTTGATTTAAATGTGTTGTTTAATACTTTAAATCTGACTATAAATACCTTTGGCACCAGAGTAACTGGCACCTCTAATCAAAGCCTAAATAATGCGCCCAAATCTTATCATAGGGGAATAATTGTCCCTGGAAGACCCTTTGCAGTTCCAGGATACATTGCCTTAGCCGATAGTATTCCGGTAAGTCTGGCTGGTGATATAAAAGTGTATCATTATAATTTGAAGTGATTTTTAAGGATTATTTTAGAGTAGTATTGGTACAGTTAGAAAAATTTAATAACTTTTAATCATTGTTCTCTAAAAGATGGATATAAAAATAGATAAAGAAGTTTTCAAAAAACTTCATTCGGAATTAAAGATGGGATTAATTCATCTGGAAGGTATAAACAATCAGGCCAAAGTTGAAGAATCAAGACACCTATTAAAAGAAATAACCGAATTAATTAATCTTACCTTTAACAAAGATACAATTAAAACTCATGAACTTATTTCCCCATGGGAAGTAGTTAAGGAAGAGTTTGGTTCGGGAGCCAAACATTATCAAACTTCACTGGAAAAATTATTGCGGGCAGTTCTAGCGGGAAAAAATGTTCTAGCCGCCAATACGTTAACTAACTTAGTTCGTTATTTATCGCTGAAACATCTCATTCCACTGGCGGTAGATGATTTGGATGAAGTGGAAGGAAATTTAAATTTTAAAATTTCCCAAGGCGGGGAAAAAATGAGTTTGATTTGGAGGCTGAAGAAAAATGTGTTATATTACCGGGATGACCGAGGAATTTTGGGGGCCAAGCTGGATTTTTGGAAAGATAAGCGGACGGCAGTTGGTCCAGAGACTACGGGAGCATTGATCCACATTGAGGCAATTCCGCCAATAACGGGAGTTAAGCTGGCTAAGATAATGAAGGATATAATGTTTCTAGCCCGGACGTTCTGCAAGGGGAAAGGCACTAGTTTGACACTGGATAGAAGAAGAAGTAAGGTTAAGATTTGAGTAGATATAAAACCCAGTAACCTATATAAATAATCATTCTTTCTGTTAGAAAATGGACTTTAAGCAGGAATTGATCTCTCTTTTAAGAACTATTACCCAATTAAAGGAGGAAGAAGTCAGTAATTTACTCTCCACTCCGCCGGACCATAAGCTAGGTGATTATGCTTTCCCATGTTTTAAATTGGGAAAGAACCCCAGAGAAGAAGCGGAAAAACTCAAAGAAAAATTTACTAAATCCACTCTTCCAAATTTTATAGGGAAGATTGAAGTTGCCGGCCCCTATTTGAATTTTTTTCTTAATCAATCAATACTAGCAGCGGCTGTTCTAAAAAAAATTTACCAAGAACAAAAATTTTATGGGAAGCAGAAAATTAAAGCTCAAAGAATTGTAGTTGAATACTGCGGCCCTAACACCAATAAACCATTGCATTTAGGTCATTTAAGGAATATATCTCTAGGTAATTCCCTAGTTAGAATTTTATCTTTTCAAGGGCATAAAGTATCCCCAGTAAATATTGTCAACGACCGGGGGATCCATATCTGCCAATCAATGTTAGCTTACCAAAAATGGGGCCAGAATAAAGAACCGGATAAAAAAGGAGATCATTTTGTGGGTGATTATTATGTTCTGTTTGCCAAACAAGTTAAAGATAATCCGGAATTGAAAGAAGAAGCCAGAGAACTGCTAGTGAAGTGGGAGCAGGGGGATAAAGGAACCCTAGCTTTGTGGAAAAAAATGAATAAGTGGGTGTTAGATGGATTTGAGGAAACTTACCAGAGGTTTGGAATAAAATTTGACAAAGATTATTTTGAATCTGCTTATTATGATTTAGCTAAAGAGATGGTCCAGGAAGGTTTGAAAACTAAAAAATTTAAACAAGATGATACCGGGGCAGTTATTGCTCCACTAGAAAAATATAATCTGCCGGATAAAGTCTTGCTGCGGAGAGACGATACTTCTATTTACATTACTCAAGACCTGTACTTATCAGCCTTACGCTACCGCGATTTTAAATTTGATCAGATGATTTATGTTGTTGCGTCTGAACAGCGCCTGCATTTTCAGCAGTTATTTAAGATCTTAGAATTGATGGGCAAGAAGTATGCTTCCAATATGCACCATCTTAGTTATGGATTAGTTCATTTACCTTCGGGAAGAATGAAATCCCGGGAAGGAAACGTGGTAGATGCGGATGACATAATGGATGAAGTAGCCGAATTAGCCCGAAAGGAAATAGAATCACGCCATTCTAATATTTTGGAGTCGGAAATTAAATCTAGGGCGGAGAATATTGCTCTAAGCGCAATAAAATTCTTTATGCTCAAAACTGATCCGGTTAAAGATATCGTTTTTAATCCGGAAGAATCAATGTCTTTTGAAGGGGAAACCGGCCCCTATGTACAATATACTCATGCCCGAGCCTGCAGTATTTTACGCAAATCTGGATTGAAAATTTTAGTTAACATAAATTATCCCGAATTTAATTCCGCGGAGGAATTGAACTTAATTAAATTATTAGCTCAATTTAAAGAGGTCATTGAACAGTCAGCGGTGAACCAAAAACCACACCATCTAGCTCAATATTTAATTTCCTTATCTCAAGCGTTTAATGAATTTTACCATAAATTACCCGTTATTTCAGAGGATAAAGATTTAATGAAAGCTAGATTATTACTGGTAGATTCAGTGAGGCAAGTTTTAGCCAATGGTTTAAACTTGCTGGGTATTACCGCGCTGGAGGAAATGTAGATGGCTTTTAGTCCGTTGTGCCAGTTAAGCGGCGGCTGCATGGGCTGCTGCGGCCATGATTTTATTTCTAAAGATAAAATTGAAGAAGCAGTGCATAAAAATACTCAGGAATTTCAGACCTCTAATCCACAGACTGAATCGGATTTCTTAATTTTTCGGGATAGACGCCCAGCGATGGATTTACGCAATGGAGTATGCCGCAACTTGATTGAAGTACAAGGCAGATTGCTGTGCCCACTGCATCCAACCAGGCATAAAGGCAAGGATTTGCGGGAAGGGCATTGTGAAGTAGATTATTTTTGCAAGACGGCTAAATTGTTTCCCAAATGGGATAAAGAGAAACAAGACCGCTTCATAGCGTTTATTGAAGCTAAGAAACTGGACAATATTACTTATTCCATGAAGATGGATAAGGGAGAGTTGTTGAAGGAGTTTGAGGGTCAAACGGGAAAATAAATTATTTGGAGAAGGAGTTAAGATAACCAAAGTTATTTTTTTTGAAATCAGGCTCAGTTGTTCCAATCCCCCAAAATCTTTATAAATAGGCTCCCATTTAAGCCCAAATATGGTGAAATTAAGGAAAAATTCAGCTTATCAGAACTTGGAGCGGCCCTATACTAGAATTAGTAAATATACTAATAAAAATTTTGTTCGAGGCGGGTTCCCCAACTTAAAAATAATCAAGTTTGATATGGGTTCCCCACAAAAGGAATATGATACCGTAATTAAATTAAATTCTACCAAAAGCATGAATATCCGGCAAAATTCGCTGGAATCAGCCCGGATGACCTCCAATCGGCTATTAGAAAAGACCGTAGGTAAAGACTACCACCTTAGGTTGAAAGTTTATCCGTTCCACGTACTGAGAGAAAACGCCTTGGCTTCGGGAGCAGGTGCAGACCGGTTAAGTACCGGTATGAAGTTGTCTTATGGTAAGGCTATTGGTTCAGCAGCCAGAGTAATGGAAGGACAAACCTTAATTGAATTAAGAATTAATAAAGCTAATCAAAAGATAGGCCGGGAAGCCTTAGTTAGAGCAAGTAAGAAGTTTCCTTGCACTTGTAAGGTAGTAGTGCAATAAATTTTTAGGCATATTGTTTTTTAAATAATTTATTTTAATCATTCTGGGATATTTCTTGTCTAAGTTTAGAAATCTCGCGTTCGATTCGATCTAACTCCATATCCTTAGTTTCTTTAGGGGCGGATTGAGACTTGATTTTAGAGGCAGCCTTAATAATTGGTCTAGCTTTAAATGTTTTTTTAGGAAGGTTTTGGGATAAGTGTGGGGGCATTACTTGGTGGTGCAGCTGTTTTTTAGTTTTTGATTTTTTAGTCTTGGTGTTTTTGGACTTAGCCTTTTTAACTATTGCCTTAGCTTTTTTTACCGGTTTAGGTTCTGTTTTTTCTTTAACTGAGACTAACATTTTTTCAGTGAATAATTTCAAGGTCTTAGGAGAAGGCTTAAATTCAGAGATGGGGGTGGGCTCGATTTTAGGCTTAGGCTTAAACAAATTCCACTTAGGTTTTGTTTTTTTCGTTGGAGGAATTGATTCGGTTTTTGGTTTAGTTCTAAATAAATTCCACTTAGGTTCTGTTTTTTTGATTGGAGGAGTTGATTTGGTTTTTGGTTTAGTTTTAAATAAATTCCACTTAGGTTCTGTTTTGGCAGTAGGCTCAATTTTAGACTTAGGTTGGAATAAATTCCACTTCTGTTTTATTTTTTTGATTGGAGGCGGCACAGTTTTAGGTATAGCCAAGGTTGTTTTTAGAAGTTTTAATTTAATATCGGTCTTAACTTTAGTTCTACCTCTTAACCAGGATAGTTTTCGGGAAGATTCTGTAGGTTTTAATCTGCTTATGGACTCCAATTCCAAGTCTGTCTGTTCGGCAAATCGGCTTATTTTATGATGGGCGTAAATAATTACCCAGATAAGAAATAATAACACTAACCCTAATATTAAATATAAAAGATTATCCTGAAAGAAAGAAATATAGATATTTTCACCGGAAGGGGAGGAAACATCAATTACGGCTTCACCGGTTATAGCATTTCCAGTCAGCGCCGTTCCAATTTTGTCCCAATTTTCACTAACATAAGAATCAGCCCAAATTTTGAATCCAAAATAATTGGTAAAGTACAATCCTACCAACAGTAAAATTACAATTATTATAAGTAAGAATAAGAACCTAAATAATTTAGGCTGGGCGGGATTAGAATTTTTACGATCCCATCTAGGCCGTAATTCAGACTGCTCTTTAGATTCTTTAGGCATAGGCAGAAGAATAATTTGATTGTTTTTAAATCTTGGGGCAGGACCAGTTTAATCAATTATTTCCTTATTCAACCATACCTGAAACTTTTTCTTTAATCTCTTCTAGCGAATAATGTTTTATCTTAGAATTGGCTTGGAATTCAGCGATTACTTCGGAGGCAATTAGATCTTTTTTGCTTAAGTAGGCTAAAACTTTTTTAGTAGTTATTAACTTCAACTTTTTATATAACTGGAGTTGTTTTTTAAGCGAATAACCACATTCTTCACTAATATCAAAGACATAGATTATAACTTTAGCCAACTCTTTCATAGCCAGTTCAGCCTGCAATTCAATATTATTCATTTTTTCCGCCCGGGCCAGGGTTCCAGGAACGTCCAAAACTTGAACTCTTTTATCATTTAAAGTAAAGTATCCGCTATTTATTGATTTAGTAGTGAAAGCGTAAGCAGCAGTTTCGGCTTTGGATCCAGTTAACATATTCAACAAGGTGGTTTTACCCACGTTGGGAAACCCATAGAGGCAGATGGTAAACATATCCTTGACATCGGGGTAAGTCCGCATCACCTGCCGGGTTTGTTCTAAGAATTTTAAATTAGAGTCGATTTGTTTCAATACTGAAGATATCCGTCCATAAAATTGCCGGGATAAGTCTTTGATAGTTTCTCGATCCTTAGTTTTAACAATGCGGCGGACATAATCTTTATGGAATCCTCTAATCTGCTGGATAGCCCACAACAGCGACCCGCAGGATTTTTTATATTGGGCAAAATCTAAGGTTAATTTCATCAGCGAAACATAAAACTCGGGAAGTTTCAGAGTTTCAGGCAAGGATCTAAGCATTTTTTCCAGACGAGTAACCACTGCATCTTTTATTACATCCAATTTTAGAGCTTCTTTACTACGGATAATTTGCAGCCAGTTGCCTTTAAGATTTTTCTGCTGCCCCTGCTCCCGAGCTTTACGGAAGGCTAGATCCAGCAGTTGTTTACTAGGTTCAATTGGAGCTATAGACTGAAAATTCATTTAGCTGTTAAAAGAAGGAGTTTATATTAATGTTTCTTAAGATTTTGACGATAAAATATATAGCAGAAACCAACATATTGGCCTTGAAACCGAGTTATGTTGCCCGCAACGCAGGCGCTCCTCTCGGGCGGGCTTCGTGGCTGAATTATTTCGGCAGCAATTCCATTTTCGATGCGGGTGATCGTGACGTGAATTATCATAGCGCCCTGCGTGGGGTAGCCAAACCACCGCCCTTAAAGTAAATACAGTCTAGATTTCTAATCTTCTCATAATTTCAGCAACCTTTAAATACAAAACCTATATTTCAACCTATATTTAGAGGTGGTCGATCAAACCTGGTGGTTTAAATGAATGCTTATGATCGATTTAAATTAAAAAATTATGTCAATACTACTGTTGTCGGCCAAGTAGAGGGGCAGCAGTTCTATCTTTCAGATATCGTTTTAGCAGCTGAATTTGCCATGCTTAACATCATCTGTAAAGGTAAAAAAAGTGCGGGTAAAACCCAGCTTATGCGGGATGTTCTTAACGGACATTATGCTGGGGAAGAAAAAGGATTGTGGGAGATGGGCCGGGCTGATTTTAAGCCCCGGGATTTATATGAACGGTTCAATATTTCGGTTGCTAAAGGACATCACAATCCTCTGCCGGCAATAAAAACCGTGCATTCTTCGCAAGGAATAAAATATTTAGTGGAATCTTATGAACCCCAGGATGGCGAAGGCAATTTTAAATTAAATTGGAGAGAAATAACTCCCGATCAAGCTAACGAGATAATAGTTTCCAATTCCCTGACTACGGATGATTTGGTTCAGTTAACCAATCTAAATAAACATTTCTTCTGCATCGATGAATATAACCGCTGCCCGGAAGTCATCATGAACTTATTCTATGGAATGATGACGGGGGAGATAACTCACCGGGGGAAAATCCATAAATTAGGTGGAGGTTATTACGGCGGCATCGCCGCCATAAATCCGGAATCGTATGATGGCACGTTTAAGATGGATGATGCCATGTGGGCTAGGTTCCACATCGCAATTGACGTTTCCGCTTTCCCCATATCGGTAGCTGACAAGGATCTGCTTAACCTGCGCAATTTATCCCCTAATATTCACGATTCAGAGATCGTGGACTTAACTCCGGAAATTTTTGCAGCTTATGAGCGGATAAAATCACAGACGCCTAATTTAACGGAAAGGATAATTCTACAATATTTCCAAACGGCCTTGGATGTATGCACTTTAAAAGATACCACTAAAGAACATTTAACTTGGCCTAAAATTTGCAGTTCCGAAAATTGCGCCAAGATGAGCAAACTTTGCGGTGGCTTGAAAGGGCTGGATGCCCGAGCCATTCGTTCAGTATATCGTCTAGCCAAGGGAATCGAGGAAGTGCATAAATTAAAAACTGGACAGGAAGCAACTATAAATCCGATCGAATCTTTCCTGTTGGCCTATAAATTTGTAGCTCCCTATAAGGGGGTGATTAATCCCAAAGACATTAAGGAAGCGGAGGGATTAGAAGCTTTAGTTCTGAACCAAAAATTGCCGGCTATCAAAGATGAGCTGGGTGATATTATAACCAAGTTTGAGGAATTGAACACCACACGTAAAAATGTTCAGGGAGCTATTTTTAAACGGGGTAGCCTTAATTATTTTAAAACTCAGTTCAAGAACCTGGGGAAGGCTGATGATTATGCAGCTATAGTTAGTAAGATTGATAAAGAATATACGACTATCAAAAAATTATCTGTGGACGAAATACGGCAACAGCTGCCGGAGTTGTATGAGCAGCTTATAAAATCGCAACTGGAGCAGTTGTTAAACGGCAATTTTGATAGATATGAACTCAAAGTATTGGATTTAATTCCCCCAGGTTCTCCAACTCACCAAAAAATGCTCACTATTAAGGCCGGGGGTTCAGATGATAATTTGAAAAGATATTACCACCAATTAATTGATGATTTATTCAACAAAATCTTTAGCTCTTACAACTCAGGAGAAATAATCCGGCAATTTAAGGTAACGGCTGAGGAACAAGATAAAATTAATCAGGAAATTACTGCCGAATGCAAGGAAGAAATAAGTTTTATCCCTAATAACAAAATGGCCGCATGTAAAAAGGAAAAATTGGATACTTTAAATAATTGTCTGAAGGTTATAATCCGAGATAAATTCATGAAGAATAGTGAGAAGTTGTTTGCCGGCGAAAGAAAATTTTTAGAATTTTATTTTAATGAGGCAGAAGAATGGCTATGACTATCGACTGGGATGAAATTGGGAGGGGTATACTATCTCCGAAAGAGTTTTTGGCGAAAGTTGAGAGAGAGAAAGAACTACTGGCAAACCGTGTGGACGTCGAAGGCAACCTTAAAGACGCTTACGCCCAAATTCAGCGAGGCACAATGCGTACTGCAGCGGAAATAACTACAGAACGGCGGACAAACGAATCTCTGCGTAAGAGTGTATATTATACTGCGGATGGTATTATTTACTGGATGCAGGATGGCAAACCGATGCTTTATATCACTCCCGAAGAAGGTAATTTAGTTTTACGGCATCTTGCTGATGCTCAGAATAGTTCTTATGATCAATTAGTTGGTAATCACAATTATCATCCTTTGCTGGACGAAGTTAGGGAGGTAATCTCTCCCCAGCAAGGTGCGGAAAAATTTGATTTGTCGGACTTAGTATTAGCTAGCGGTAATGATGAATGGCAATATTTTACCATTGGTACGTCGCCTTGGGATTATAATAA
>DATDWB010000010.1:0-28400 GCA_035289845.1 Candidatus Nanoarchaeia archaeon
TGGCGTACTGGTATGTTTATATCACAATTAATCCAGAAAAGTTATGATGCTGGGAATAATTATTTTGTGCTGAATACTCAGAAAGTTAAAGGGTTACATAATTTAGGTCATCAAATACAAGGGACTAAAAAAAGAAAAATAAAACTGAAGATTGAGGGCGATGCTGGAAATGGGTGTGGATGGTATTCAAAAAATTCAATAATAACCATAGGGGGAAATCTTGGAGATTGGTTTGGAAGGGATTCCAACAATTCAACAATAACTATAAGGGGTGATGTTGGAGATTATTGTGGATATGATTCCAACAATTTAATAATAACCATAGGGGGAAATGCTGGATATGAGTGTGGAAGGTATTCAACCGATTCTACAATAATTATAGGGGGAAATGCTGGAAATTGGTGTGGATTGAATTCAACCGATTCTACCTTCAAAGTTAGGAATGAATTATTATATGAGCAATTGAAAACAAAATTAGATTTTGATAAAAGTAACAAACTATTCCTCATCCGTCCCGACGGAACAGAAGAGGTCTACAGACCATGAAAAGAACAAGTTTAGGTGATTTATTGAAAGAACATGAAGTTGGAAAGGTAGAGGTAGAAAGGAAAGTAGAAGTTAAGAATAGGTTTGGAGAGTTGTGTAGGGAATATGAAGAGGTGCTTGAAGCTAATGATTATGAAGGAGAAATAAAAACAATAGATGATATTCTAGCCCCATCCGAGATAAACGCCTTCCTGCAGATGACAATTGGATTTGAACAACATCAGAACTATGACTGGCGTACTGGTTATGTTATATCACACTTAATCCAGAAAAGTTATGATGCGGGGAATAATGGTTTTGTGCTTAATACTCAGAAAGTTAAAAGGTTAAATAATTTAGGTTATAAAATACAAGGGACTAAAAAAAGAAAAATAGAACTGAAGATTGAGGGCGATGTTGGATATGATTGTGGATGGAATTCAAACAATTCAACCATAACCATAGGGGGAAATACTGGAAATGATTGTGGATGGAATTCAACCGATTCAACAATAATTATAGGGGGTAATACGGGATATAATTGTGGATGGAATTCAACCGATTCAACAATAATTATAGGGGGTAATACGGGATATAATTGTGGATGGGATTCAAACAATTCCACCTTCAAAATTAAAAATAAAGAATTATATGAGCGATTGAAAGAAGAATTAAATTTTAAAAAAGGCAACAGACTATTCCTCCTCAGTCCCGACGGAACAGAAGAGGTCTACAGACCATGAAAAGAACAAGTTTAGGTGATTTATTGAAAGAACATGAAGTTGGAAAGGTAGAAGTAGAAAGGAAAGTAGATACCGGACAGAGTGATTATGGAGAGTTGTGTAGGGAATATGAAGAGGTGCTTGAAGCAAGGGATTATCCTGAAAGAATAAAAACAATAGATGATATTCTAGCCCCCTCTGATATAAACGCCTTCCTGCAGGTGACAATTAAATACGAACAACATCAGAACTATGACTGGCGTACTGGTAAGTTCATATCACAATTAATTCAGATAAGTTATGATGCGGGGAATAATGGTTTTGTGCTGAATACTCAGAAAGTTAAATTAGGTTATTTGGGTGATAAAATACAAGGGACTGAAGAAAGAAAAATAGAACTTAAGATTGAGGGAGATGCTGGAAATTATTGTGGATCTAATTCCAAAGATTCAACCATAACTATAGAGGGAAATGTTAGAGATAATTGTGGATTTGATTCAAAAAATTCAACAATAATTATAAGGGGAAATGCTGGAAATTGGTGTGGATGGTATTCAAACAATTCAACAATAACTATAGAGGGTAATGTTGAAAATTGGTGTGGAGAAAGTTCCAACAATTCAACCTTCAAAGTTAAGAATAAAGAATTATATGAGCGATTGAAAACAGAATTAGATTTTAAGAAAAGAAACACCCTATTCCTCATCCGTCCCAACGGAAAAGAAGAGGTTTACAGACCATGAAAAGAACAGGATTTGAAGGATTATTAAAAGAACATGAAGTTGGAAAGGTAGAAGTAGAGAGGAAAGTAGATACCGGACAGAGTGATTATGGAGAGTTGATGAGGAAGTATGAAGAGGTGCTTGAAGCAAAGGATTATTCTGAAATAAAAACAATAGATGATATTCTAGCCCCCTCTGATATAAACGCCTTCCTGCAGGTGACAATTAAATACGAACAACATCAGAACTATGACTGGCGTACTGGTAAGTTTATATCACAATTAATCCAAAAAAGTTATGATGCTGGGAATAATGGTTTTGTGCTGAATACTCAGAAAGTTAAAGGGGTACATAATTTAGGTTATAAAATACAAGGGACTAAAGAAAGAAAAATAGAACTGAAGATTGAGGGCGATGCAGGATATAATTGTGGATCTAATTCCAAAGATTCAACCATAACTATAGAGGGAAATGTTGGAAATGATTGTGGATCTTATTCCAACAATTCAACCATAACTATAGCGGGTAATGCGGGATATGATTGTGGAATTTATTCCAAAAATTCAACCATAACTATAGGGGGTAATGTTGGAGATTATTGTGGATATTATTCCAACAATTCAATAATAACTATAGAGGGTAATGCTGGAGAGCGGTGTGGAGGGGATTCCAACAATTCAACCATAACTATAGGGGGTAATGTTGGAGATTTGTGTGGATCATATGCACATGACTCCACCTTCAAAATATCCAATCCTGAACTATTTTACAAATTGGTACCAAAAATATTAACCAACGGCAACAAAGTAATATACACCCACGAACAGGGAATAGAAAAAACTTATACTAAATGGAGATGGCTACTATGGCAGAAATGGACCAAACATTAGAACAATTGATAAAAAAGATTGAACCAAAAATTCAAAATAGTGAAGAATGGGAAAAACTGCTGCCAGAAGTTATAGAGGAAGTCCATACTGATTTTTACCACCCCCTAATACCCAAGAGAGCGGTATTAGCACCACGGCTTCCCGGGGTAGGAACCGCTTTTTTTGATTTCAGAACTAATGAGACTTATCTCTCCCAAGAATTCATGAACCAGCTTCATACTGAAGGCGAACTAGATATAAGAACTGTTTTGACCGGATTAATAAAACACGAAATTGGACATTATGTAATCTACCCCCGGGAATGTTCAACCTTAATGTATATCCATCATTTTGCTGAAGGGCAGTTTAAAGGCCACGAAAAAAAAGTGGTGGCTTACTGGAATGATGTGAAAAATAACACCCGCCAGATAATTAAGCCGGAACGAGGCAAGGAGATAATGTCCCTATACCGTGGTCTTAACACCCTCCTAGAAAAGGGGCATATCTTCAACGAATGGGAAAAAAAACTATTGGAACTAGCCCAAATTGATAAGAACGAATTGCTGGCTATAATCCGCAAATATTCCGTAGACCGGTTAGTCAGCGGAATATATCAAGACCAATATGGAAAACTTGATTTAGGAATAAACCTCAAAGGAGAATACTTGGAAGATAAGCTGGAGCAGCTTAAAAAACTAGATTTTCTAAATAATAACAATGATGAAATAAATTTAGTTCTAATGGGAAATATTGTGGCTGAAGTATCAGAGAAGCTGGCAGAAGAACTTAAACCCCATATCCAGAAAATGCAGGAGGCCTTAAAATCGACATTAGAATCTGGTTTAAACTCCACTGATGATGAAGCGGGTGAACCTAAAAGTTTTGAAGAAAAATTAAAAGATATGATCCAAAAAATGACCGGACCAGCGATCGCCGATTCTCCCGATATCAAAGATTTTTCTGATCAACAGCTGGAAGAAGGATTAGATAAAATAATCCGGAAATACGGCAAATGGAGATACGAAAAAATCCGGGAAGAGGTGGAAAGAGCTACCGGGAAAAAATTTGATCGGCGGGGAGAAAAAACATCCGGTGGAGGCAGGGGTATTGGAACTGCTAAAACCAATCTTGCTTTGAATGACGACAGCATACCTTACTACGAACGGCTGTCCCGAACTCACGGGTTATATATTTGTCCTAAACCGTTGTTAGTAGATGTTACTAATACTTACCCCGAAGGATCAGACAAATTTAGGGTAGGTGATCCCGCCAGTGAAATCAACGTTCATTCCACTGGAGGCCGGATTCTTCCCGGAATAACCAAAAAACATAAATATCGGGCTGGAAAGAAAAGAGACACCCAGTATCGGGTTCCCGACCTAAATATCTGGCTGGATTCTTCTGGCTCAATGCCCAATCCCAATAACGGTTCGGTGGCCGTTCTAGCTTCATTTATCTTGGCTAGAAATTACTGGGAGAATGGCGCTAATGTAGGAGTAGTAAACTTTTCTGGTGATTCAGCGTTCTTATTGCCCACTCGAGATCTGCTCGGGGTTTATTCGATGCTTACTGCTTTCTGGGGTGGAGGAACGGTAGTTAATGTGAATAAAATAAGACAATACTTGGACTTGATTTCTAAGCCAGAACAGAGAGATTTCCAATTTTATACTACGGAGGAGGAATTCATTAAACAGCATGGAGA
The DNA here is from genome assembly GCA_035289845.1 of Candidatus Nanoarchaeia archaeon. Classification (GTDB taxonomy): domain Archaea; phylum Nanobdellota; class Nanobdellia; order Woesearchaeales; family GW2011-AR9; genus DATDWB01. The sequence continues at coordinate 4,541 of DATDWB010000010.1, forward strand.
TTATAAGAGGTTCTATGACAAGGATATTGAAATTAAACTGGATCAGACTCTTAAGGAGACTTATAATCGGATAGATACTGTAATGATAACTGATGGAGGAATCTACAACCTCCAGGAAGTAGTGGAATACATCAACTCTACGGCTAAGATTACCAGGAACATCATCTTTTTAGTGGATCCGCATTCATATTCCAACAACTGGACGGAAATGAATCTTCCTAATACCCAAGTGGTTAAGGTGGATAAAATAGAAGATCTTATCGGACTTAGTATTGGACTATCTAAACGGCTGGTCGAATGAAAAGAACAAGTTTAGGTGATTTATTGAAAGAACATGAAGTTGGAAAGGTAGAGGTAGAAAGGAAAGTAGAAGTTAAGAATAGGTTTGGAGAGTTGTGTAGAGAATATGAAGAGGTGCTTGAAGCTAGGGACTATAAAGGAAAAATAAAAACAATAGATGATATTCTAGCCCCATCCGATATAAACACCTTTCTGCAAACCACAATTACATGCCAACAACATCAGAACTATAACTGGCGTACTGGTATGTTTATATCACAATTAATCCAGAAAAGTTATGATGCTGGGAATAATGGTTTTGAGCTGAATACTCAGAAAGTTAAAAGGTTAAATAATTTAGGTTATCAAATACAAGGGACTAAAAGAAGAAAAATAAAACTGAAGATTGAGGGCGATGCTGGAGATTATTGTGGAAGGAATTCAACCGATTCTACCACAACCATAGGGGGAAATGCTGGAGATTATTGTGGATTTGATTCAAAAAATTCAATAATAACTATAGGGGAAAATGCTGGAAATTGGTGTGGATATTATTCAACCGATTCAACCATAACCATAGGGGGAAATACTGGAAATGATTGTGGATGGAATTCAACCGATTCAACAATAACTATAGGGGGAAATGCTGGAAATTATTGTGGATGGGATTCAAACAATTCCACCTTCAAAATTAAAAATAAAGAATTATATGAGCGATTGAAAGAAGAATTAAATTTTAAAAAAGGCAACAGACTATTCCTCCTCAGTCCCGACGGAACAGAAATAGATCCAAAATATTATTAAGACTTAAGCCTTCTCCAGCCTATCCTCAACCACTTTCCAATCAATCGCATCCACAAAAGCTTTGATATAAGCCGCCCGATCAATGTTATAATTTAGAATGTAGGCATGCTCAAACACATCCATAACTAGGAGTGGAACTGTTCCGGCTAAATGTCCAACGTCATGTTCGTTAATCCACACATTAACTAATTTTTTCACAACAGGATCGTAGGTCATGATCACCCAGCCGATGCCCCGCATCTTGCCCGTATTGACAAATTCATCCTGACAAGTATCTGCTGAACCAAAGGAATCTTGCATTAACTTAAACAGTCGTGAATCATTAGATAAGGTAATCTTCTTTTTACTCATATTGCCAAAGTAGAACTCATGAAGCCTCATTCCATTAAACTCCCAGCCGAGCCGTCGTTTGACTTCTGACCATTCTGGAGTACCTGGCGTTAAAGTTTTAAGCAAGCCGAGTACTTTGTTGGTGTTTGCAACATAACCTGCATAGAGCTTAAAATGAGTTTCCAGTAATTTATCGCTAAAGCCTGGTGTTCCCAATAAATGTTTAAAATCTTGTTCTTGATAAGTCATTTTCATTCCTCCTATATCTTACCCACTAGATCCAATCCTGGTTTTAGTGTTTTCTGGCCTGGCTGCCAGTTTGCCGGGCAAACTTCTCCTCCATGCTCGCGCACAAACTGTGCCGCTTTAATCTTCCGCACTAACTCTACGCTGCTGCGGCCGATGGAATTGTCATGTATTTCGTAAGCCTTTAAAACTCCCTCTGGATCTATTAAAAATGTTCCCCGCAAACTTAACCCTTCCTCAGGAATGTAGGTGCCATAAGCTTTGCAAATCATGCCGGTTGGATCAGCGACCATGGGAAAATTAATTTTTTTAATGGTCGGAGAATTATCATGCCAAGCTTTATGTACAAAGGTAGTATCCGTACTTACGCTTAATATTTCCACTCCTAATTGCTGTAATTCAGCATACTTATCCGCCATATCTCCTAATTCGGTAGGACAGATGAAGGTAAAATCTGCCGGGTAAAAAAACAGCACTACCCATTTTCCTTTATAATCACTTAATTTTATTTTTTTTACTGCATTGTTGTGAAACACATCTGCACTAAAAGTAGGTGCAGGATGGTTAATTTCTAAAGTTGGCTGTTCCATTTTTATTGTCCTCTGGGTAGTATTTCTACCCCAATTGATTTTAAGTCTTCATTAGTTCCTATTAAGAATTTGCCTCGTTCATAAAGAGCCTTACAATTGCACCAACCATCCCCGCCGCCGGGGTATAACCTTGGTTTTAGTAAATTATAATCCCTAACTGGTAAAAATGTTAGTAAAGACTTCTTAAATCTTAACTCCAAATCCCCATGACCACCACCTTTATTAGACCCTACTGCCAGTAATAATTCCGGAGGGACCTTATACTTTTGTTCTATAGATAACCTCTCCTTCAAGCTTGGATCCAGCTCATAAGCCCTACGCAATTGTTCCCCCCAATCAGAAAACTTCGGAAAATCCTTAGTTAGTTCCACGAATAAATTATCCTGATCTGAAGTATCTACAAAAACAGTGTAATTTGGATTATATCCGCCGCCAATTATAGTAGTGTAAGCAAATGCCTCTCCCTGCAGGGTAAAACTACCTTCTAATTTATCATCTAATCGACTGGCTTCAATCTTTAATTTTATATCATTGCTCATTTTACCACCCTCAAAATTTAATTTTTATCTCTCCCTGCTTAATTCTACACTGGCAAGCCAGGCGTTCATCGGCTTCTAAAAACATTTTTTCTTCCTGCTCATTCCTTGAACCTAAGTTTTCCATGCCTTGCAGAACCTTTATCCTACAGGTGCCACAATTCCCTGAACGACAACCAAAAGGTACACCTAACTCTTCACATGACTGCCATAACATTGCTCCGTCTGCAACTTCGATTGAACTATTTTCAGCAGTTATTTTAGCCATTTTAATTAAGAATTTACCCTAATTTAGCCATTCAAGACAGTTATATAAAGGTTGCGGATTTGAACTAATAATTATGATTTCCTGCTGCTAGAAGATTTCTCAGCACTCTGACGAACCTTTTCCCCCAACAAGTATTCTATAGAACTACCATCCTCCGCCCCATAGTATAATAACCTTAAATCCACGGGATGATGACCCCTGCGGGTATATTCGCCTTCCCAGAACTTAAACTGTTGTTCTAACTTCTCTATTAATAGGGGATTACTTCCCACTAGGACAGCTAACGAATCAGCATACTTAAAGGCTGATTTTGTATATAACCTATGCACCATAGAGTCAGGCAGAAAGCGAGTAATTAATCCCATAGTAAATTTTATAAGACCTAGTTTATAAATCTTACCTGAGAGTAAGCACATCCAACAAAAACTTAATAAAAAGCAAATTCTTTATAACCATTTAATGAATAAAGAAATCATCGTCTTGGGAGATATTGAAATGGGTGGAGGAACCCTAACTGATGATTTTATCAGCGATAAGACGTTAGCCAATTTGATCCTCAAACTCTCTGTGCGCCGCCAGCCGATAGATTTAGTCCTTAATGGTGATACTTTCGACTTTCTTAAATGCCCCTACTTAGTGGAAAGCAGAGTCATATATCCTAGGCATATCACCGAAGAAATTTCCTTAGGCAAACTTAATTTAATTTATCAAGCCCATGGACTAGTTTTCAAAGTCTTAAAAAAATTTGTTTCCAATAAGCTGCACGAACTCTATTTTATCATTGGCAACCACGATTATGACTTAGTTTATCCTAAGATTCAAAAAAAAATAAGAGAATTACTAGGCAGCAAAAATAATATTCACTTCCGGGTTAAATATCAACAGCATGAGGTGTACATTGAACATGGACAGCAATATGATTTACTGAATAAAATGAATTTCCGCAATTTATTTGTTACTTATAAAGGCAAATCCTTGCTAAACTTACCTTGGCTGACATTGGGAATGATCAGTCGATTCATGTCCATGAAAGAAGAACATCCTTTTCTAGAAAGAATCAACCCCATGCCCACAATTTTCCGCTATCATAAAGAAGCTAAACGTAAACTTAGCTGGAGATTTATTAAATTTATCTTAAAGAGTATTTTTTATAATCCCCTTCGTTATTGGGGTGATCCTACTTACAAATTATCCCGAAATATCCTGCTGGAACTTTACCGCCGAATTCTGAAGATGAGCATAGACCTAGACAACATTGTCACTATATTTAAACTACGAAAAAGAAAAAAGAACCTGGCCAAGTTTAAGGTTCACGTTTTAAGCCACATCCATAAACGTTATGTGGAAGAAAAAAAAGGCTGGGCCATAATCCATCCTGACACTTGGCGGGATGAATATTTCTTTGATCAAGAAACTAAAAAACTTACCCCTAAGACTAAGAAATATGTTAAGATTAATATAGCTGAACCCAACCCATTAACCTGGGAATTAATAGAAGTTCCTATTAAAAGAAGCTGCTTTGATTTCTCAGAAGTCATTAAAGAGGAAGTAAAATATATTAAATTAGCTGCTAAGGAAGAAGGATTTAATTTAAATGTTTAAAAATAAATATAGGGAAGTTTAAAAAAAAAGTAATTTTGGTTAATATATTGTTTGTTTAAGGTCAAAATTACGACTATTTCAAACTTCTCTTTAGAACTTTGCTAATAAATCATCTAGTTTTGCAAAGTTCTCTATAGCCTAGCCTAATTTTATTCACTACTATCCCCCAATTAGCAATCTTTATAAAAAATACCGCCTCGACCTATTATTAAAGGGGGCGTTAATAATTTTAGATAAATTAGTAGAAGATATCTGCAGGAACAATGTACTTATAGAGATAGCCAACGCAATTAATAGAATTAAGTTTTTAGAAAAAAAACTTCCTAAAAATAAACCGGGGATACTTAGTAATAATCCCATAATTAATTCAGAGAAAGAAGATAATACTACCCTTAAATTAAACTTTGAACCTAGTTTAAGCCTTATCAATTCTGTTAAAGAAAATATTGACCGTAATGATTCTAAACAGAATTTGAATTCTAACCCCATAACCTATTCATTAGCTGAAGAACAATTTTTAGCCAACATTTATTCACCATCCAGGTTAGATTACAAAAAATTATTTTACCGCCTTAAAGCAGGATCTACTAAAGCCCAAAGTATGGAATATGAAAGTAACTTCTCAACCCAAGCTGATAATCAAAATTTGACTTTGGAAGAAGCTGAAAAAACCTATCTGGAGATTCAATATTCAGCTGTTTTGGGATCACTTAGTGATGTTAGCCTGATTGAACGCAGAAAATTTAGCAATTGGATAATGTTTAATTTAAGCACCTTTCAATTATTTGAATCAATGTATTGCTTAAGCAGAGATGTTGATTATGCCTGCTATTAAAAGCTTTGACAAAATAAGATAATATTTATCCCCATCTGGCAACCATCTCCTCTTCTGAAAAATGCATCTTGCTGGGAATAATTAAACAATGGGGAGCTAATCCAAAATTATATTTTTTAACTTCAGACAATTTACCAGACTTAATTTTAAAATCGCTGCTTCCCAGCCTAGCACATCCAATCACCAAGGTATCAGAATTTATCAACTGGCTGTTCTTCCTAAGTTCAATTTGCTCCAGTATTTCTAAGGATTGGTTAACTGTCATCAACTTATTTTGTTCTGATTTAATATCCAGTAGAAACAAAGTATGGGCAGAGATAGATTTGTTTTCCTGAAGTATGTTATAAGGTGTTTCCAGCTGAGGGAAATCTTCTAAGAATGGAATGGAAGTAATCTTGCCAAACTTATACAGCTGCAAGCCAGTAATTCCTACTGCAGTTAGGATGGAAGCATTATTTACCACCTCAACTGCAACTTTTTTATCTTGGGCAAGCTTAAACAATTCAATATGGGTTGTAGCCGAAAACGGATCACCAATAATTAAAAAGGATATTTTTTTGGTTTCAGCTTCTGTGATAATTAATTCCATTCCTTGTTCCGCCATCACCCGATCGGCAAGAATTATTTTTTTACCATACAATTCCTCTAAATCCTTAACTGGACACTGCAGCCGGGAAGTATAACTCTCCAAGTATACTAAATCGGATTGTTTAATTAGTTCTAATCCTTTTAGAGATATGTCCTGCGGGTGGCTTAAACCCAAACCAATTATATATAAAACCATTTTTAATCACGTAATTTAATTTACCTCAGTACTACCCCGTTCTGATAACAAATACTTTACCATATAGGGGCCTTCTTTAACATAACCCAACTTATTTTTATAATATTCCTTAACTCCCACGCCGGATATAACCACCATTTTATCTTTTCCCTTACTTAGAGCAATCTCTTCTGCTTTCTGCATTAATTTCTTACCCCAGCCCCGGTGTTGAACTACTCCCTCTTCTCCGATAGAAGTTGCAGTTCCATAAACATGCAATTCCCTTACTAATGCGCTGGTTAAAGTAATTTCAGAACGTAAACTTTCCGCTGGGAATCTCAGCCGGCAGAATCCAATCAACACATCATTTTCAGAATCTTCAGCGGAAATAAAAAACTCCCTCCCTTTTGACGCGGCATACTCTTGAACTTTAATTTCAATTTTGCCCCAGTTAATTTTTCCGCCTTTAGGCTCCCTAGATCTTATATCTCTAGACTTAACGGAGTACTTCTCATCTGTATATTGACGCAGATTAGTTCGGTCCACCCCTGCTTCCCAATATTTAGTGGGAACATCTCGCTGCACCCGCTGCACCCGGCAATACTCCGGTACAAATTCATAAAATTCCGCTACCATCTTCGCTGCTTCCTGAGTACTTAAAGGGATAAACTTCCCCTGTTTATATTGGTAGTAAAGAGCCGTCCCCGGAGCAACCATGCAGGGATATAACTTGATCATATCCGGTTTATAATCTGGATCGGTAAACAGCTTCCTCATACCCGCCACATCTCTGGCATAATCAGTTAATGGAAGACCAGGCATATAATGAAAATTTATCTTAAACCCCAAATCTCGTAAGATCTGGATTGATCTGATTGAATCAGCAGAGGTATGCCCCCGATGAACTTCTGTTAATACCTCATCATATACAGATTGGATACCTAATTCTACTCTAGTGCAACCCTGCCTTAACATTTCGTTGCCATGATCCAAAAATCCCCAGTCGGGTTTAGTTTCTATGCATAAAGCTACGCAGCGGACAAAAGAAGTTTCGTTCCTAAGCTGTTCCTCTTCCAGGCTTAACCTAGATTTATTTTTTAACTCCAGTAATTTAGATTTTATTGCCTCAGCTCGCCCTTTATCATAAATATCCCCCGGAAGATGAAAAAATTGCTTGAATTCCACGAACTTGAATTCACCTTGTTGATCATAAAACAGAGCCGAGAAATCGTTCAGGGCCTTAAACAGACCATAAACAAACTCTTCCTGATACTCTTTCTCGGTGGCTGGAAAGGTCCCGCCCATGATAATTATTTCAATTTTATCGATAGTCTGACCTAATACAATATATTGCTGCAGGCGATTGAATACTTGCAGGTAGGAATCATAATTATTCCTTATGCCCCGCATGGTGGCCGGCTCATGGCCGGTATAAGATTGAGGGACATCTCCCCAAGGAGAGTCTATACCTCCCGGGCAGAAGGTACATTTACCATGCGGGCAACGGCTGGGAGCAGTCATTATGGCTACCGGCGACACCCCGGAAATTGTCCGAGTGGGTTTAGTTAGTAGAATAGATTTGTACTCCTCCAGCTTTTCCTCTGGCAGGGAGAGTAATATTTCAATGTTGGTAGGTATATTTTTTAATTTATAGCGGCGGGAAACCTCCCTTTTAATAGAATTAAGCTTAGTTTGACTATCTATTCCTTGTTCCTTGATTTGTTCAAGTAATTCCTTTAAGGCTAATTCTCTACTCATTGGAGACTAAATTAGCGGGTTTAATATATATCTTTTGGAATATTTATGCAGAAATCATTTAGGCTAAATAACCAATAAGTTTAAAATTAGGAGCTTGGGATTAGAGAGTACTATGATTTCTCGCTCTTATCTAGGGAATGGCTGGTACATGCTTACCCTATCAGATGAATCAAATATAAGCCCGCTGGTAAGAATAGAGTACCAGTTTGGGAGACTAAATCGGCCAGACATTTTTGTGGAAATAATGTCCAAATACAGTCCAGACCTTATCACCGCCAATGAGAACTGGAAACTAGAAAATAATCCTGATAACCCCCAATCTAGCCTAGATATCAAGTTAATGGGCTGCAGTAATATCAAATTCCTTAAAACAAATTACTTATATCGGACCGAAATTAGATTTGAAGAAGAAACCCACAACCAAAGAATTTTGGTAGAAGCTGACGTTCTGGTTACTAATGGAGGCAGATACAAAGAATATAGTAAAGTAGATTTGCAAGAATTATCTGAAATTGAATTTACTGTTGAAGAACATGGATCAGACTGCAAAAATCAATCACTCCAATACTGCCAACGGTTAATGACCCACTTTGATGCGGTCTATTTTGAAGCTAAAAATATTCAACAAGGTGTACTCCCAGGCATTTAGTCGCATATATTTTTCTTAGCTAACCATCATTTAGAAACTTTCTTAAATACCCCAAATATACTTCCGACTATGGCTAAAAGGATAAGAAAAGAAACCATCCTGGTATTTAGCGCTCACTCCGATGATTTTGTTATTGGAGCTGGCGGAGCTATCGCCAGCTATGTCCAGCAAGGTAAAACGGTTAGGGTTATCGTAATGTCCTATGGAGAAATGTCCCATCCCTGGCTTAAAGGAAAAGTAATCCAGAAAATAAGATCGGAAGAGGCCTTTGAAGCAGCTAATGTAATCGGGTGCAAGGCCAAGTTCTTTGACTTAAAAGAAGGAAAATTTGAGGATGAATTTAAGAAAAAAAAAATAGAAGGAGAAATTTTAAAGTTAATTAAGAAAGAAAAGCCTATCAAGATATTTACCCATTCCTCTGAAGACCCTCATCCTGACCATCGAGCAGTCAATGCTATTACCCAAGAATTAACTGAGAAACTTAACTACAACCCAGAATTATATATTTATTCAGTCTGGAACCCGGTTTCTTTTCGGACAAAATATCCTTCCTTGTACATTAAGACCCCAAAAACTTTTTTTATGAAACTTAAAGCTTTAAACAAATTTAAAAGCCAGAAATTTCAGGCTATTTACCCTTTAATGATCATGATATTTTTTAGAGCCATAAAAGATGGATTTAAAATTAGATCCTGGTTTGGAGAACATTTTTTTAGAATAAAATAAAAAAAGAAAACTAATAAAAAATACTAACTGCTTAAAACGGATACTAATTCAATAAAATGCCTAAATTAAAATTACTGCTGGTAGCTGACACCTATTATCCTAAAGTGGATGGTACGTTGCGGTTTATGGAAGAATTTATCTCCCGCGCCGGACAAAATTTTGAATTATCCTTACTAGTTCCAGATTTAGGGAAAAAGAAAAAGCCGGTTAATATCAATGCCATAACTTATCTTAATCCTTCAAAATTCTGGAAATTGTCCGGTTATCCCAACATGAAGCTTTCATTTAAGAATTTCCGCTTAATTAAAAAATCTATTCAACAGGCTGATATAGTATTTGTTCAAGGCCCAGCAGCCATAAGCTATCTGGCGCTTCATTATGCGGCTAAATATAACAAGACTAGCATTTTTTATATCCATACCATCGCCTGGGAAGTGTTTGAGAAATTCCTGCCCCCGATAGTCAACAAACTATTCTTAAAAATAATAAAGCGGGTTACAATTTATTTTTACAATAAATGCAATCAGATACTGGTTCCCTACACTGAATTAAAAGACCGTTTGGTTAAACAGGGAGTAAAGGCCAAAATGAGTGTAGCTAAGTTAGGGGTAGATATTGATAAATACAGCCCCTCTACAGATATTGGCAGAAGTAAGATTAAGGTAGGGATTACCAGCTCTAAAAAAGTGGTAGGTTATGTCGGAAGAATATCCAAGGAAAAAAATACTCTTATATTGCTGGAAGCATTCAAGAAATTAAAAAACCAAGAAGATTTGCACCTATTGATGGTGGGAGACGGCCCTAAGGACCAGACTAAGTATTTTAAAGAACTCAGCAATTGCACCATAACTGGTTTTGTAGATAATGTCCAGGATTATCTTAAAGCCATGGATGTGTTTGTTATGCCCAGTTTGACCGAAACTACTTCTCTAGCCACTTTAGAAGCCATGTCCTGCGGGCTGCCAGTAATTGTAACCAAGATCGGATTCATGAAAAGGTATATTATAAAGAACCACAATGGCTTATTTTTCCCTAAAGACAGCTCTTCCGTTCTAGCAGTTAAGATAGAAAAAATATTGCAAGACCATGAGTTTAAAACTAAAATAAGTCAAAATGCCCGTAAAACGGTTGCTTATTCTTTTTCTTGGGATAGATCTATTAATAAAATTAAGAAAATAATCTTAGGACAAGAATTTAATTATAAGAAAGAATAAACATCCTTAAATAACTATTGTCTAATAAGCCGTTTTAATAAGCTGTTGTAATTTATCTATATTTTTGACATTGGGGTTAGAAAGAAGATTATTAACCTGCCGATCAATTCTTCTAACATTATCAACCAACCTGCCAACTCTTCTGTCATCATCAAATAAAGTTAAGTAATAACCAACAAAAGGTTCCTTAGCTGACGTTCTTTTCAAAGCATCAAGAGCATCTGTTCCTTGAGCAAAATAAAATTCCATTCCTGGAGCCGGCTGTGTGTATCCTATTAATTGTGGATCGGCACTAATTAATCTTAAAACTTGAAATTTGTCTTCATTTTTTTTATCCACTTTTTCACTAACCGCTTTAGCCATACCCTTAAACCAATCCGGAGGACAAATAATTTTCTTAACTACATACAAATCTTTTCCCTCATCTCTGGGAGTTTTTTCATAGGTTGAAGCCAAAAGTTCTCTAACATAATCAACTGCTCCTTCTGAACTATGGGGTGCCAGAAAATGCTTAAAAACGTCCCTTTCAGAGAAACCAAACTCTCTTAAAGATTGATCCAAAGGTTCGTTTTCCACGACTGACCTAATAAGGCTGGCCTGAAAAACTGAGATGGTTATTTCTGGAGTTGACATTTTAACCTAGCTTTAGGATCAAGTTAATATAATTTATGGTTCCATCCCAACCCCGCTCCCACACCAATTTTATACTAAATTTTTTAAAAAGAGCCCTATTTTAGCTCTGAATGACTGCTGGACTATTTTTTAGGTTGAAAAGTGTGGCCTTCCCCGAACTGCGGGAGGGATTTGCCTTAGATACTTTAGCGTTAGAAAAAGAGATGCAAACTAGAACTGGAATTGAACCGCTAAGTAATCCTATCTCCGCCCCAGTTTTAGATAGATCTTATCTTTACCTCCGGGATCGGGTTCCATTTTTTTATAATGATGGTGGACTTCAAGATGAAAAAGATCAAAAGGCACTGATTGAACTTGCCAAAAAGTATCCTCAAGCAATGCCACCCTGTTCAATGGAAGTTAATTCCTTGGAAGAGTTAGCTGAACATATGTTTATAGCTTACCAGACATCTTACTTCCATTATATCTTAGGAAAAGGTTTCAATGTTAAGAATAGTTTCCCTAAGAATTGCTGTGGTTTATCCTCCTGGAGTTTGTTTGCATCCCTGCTGGAATTTGGCTATGTCAATACCGTTATTTGTAGATCAAAATATGATCATGCCTATGTCCTTATTCCATTCGTAATGAGATCAGATGACCAAGAAGAAGTTAGCGGCTCAATAGTCATAGATCCAACTTATGACCAATTATATTCTAACTGCAATACCCGTAACGCAGTTTTCCTAAAATTAGGTGCCAGATGGAATTACCAGACTGAATGGAAGCAAGGAGGAGATCTATTTCCAAAAACTTTAGTGTCAGTTGAAACTATAGCTAAAAATAACCTGCCCTTGAAATATACTGATTGTCACCAGGGCGGAGAAGATTACCTTAAAAAAGCCTTTTCCAATCCGGTTAGCCTGCAGGATTTTATTAAACAACCCTTATTGGAAAATAAAAAATCCCAATAACAGCAGAACTGCGGGGTATTTAATTAGTTGGAATTTTTTAATCTGCATAAAAAGCATCTGCTTTTTGGCACACAGGAAACTTTGTTTCCTCGTGTTAACTGGGGTAATCATTGATTAATCGTTGCAGAGCAAAGTGGTATCAAACCCAGTTAAGAAATCAAACTGATTTAAGCTTAAAACCATATTTTTTTTTCTTTCCTAACAGCCACTGGTTGCGTTCAACAACTTTTCTAATTAGGCGGTCAACCAAAAATATTTTTCCATTTTTAAGATATAAATAACCCCATCCTGAAATTATTCCCGCCCCCGCCAAATTAACTATTATATCCCACATGGTATCAATCAAATTGTCCTGCATGGTTAATCCAAAAGATAAATCCACAAAATACTCAAATATTTCCCAGATACTCCCAATTGTTACGGCAAAAGTTAAGGCAAAGAGAGCTACAAACGCCGGTTTAAGTCTTAACCGTATTTTTTTGTTCTGATTCAATAGATGAACCGCTAGAAAACCCACAATTCCAACTAAAAACCCGGAGCTGGTATGCAGTACTATATCCCACCACCAATATTTTACATAGTAAGCATGTATTTCACCTAGGAACAAGGAAGAATAGATAAACAGTATAGTCACTAAATCAAATTCCACCGGCAAGTTTAGTTTATAATTTCTCCTCAGCATCGAGGGAAACAAAGTTAACAGCAAAATTCCTGTTGTTAAAAATAATATCAGCCAATTTTGTTTCCAGAAGGAGATAAAAATACCTACAATAATGTTAAGCTGCACTAAGTAGGACACTAAGAGCATTACCTTCTCCGTCCGATCTATGGATTGAGTGTTGATTAACAGTTTCACTTACATACAGATATTTTTAGGCTAAATAAAGGTTGCGATAATCATTCATAATAAAAAATCCTAATCGCAGCAGAGCTGCGGGGTATCAAACCTAGTTAAGAAATAAAAAAACCTCTACTTCAAAACTATCCCTACTGGACAATGATCTGAACCCATAACTTCCGGCAAAATAAATGCTTTCACTAGCTTATGCTGATAAACTCTGGAAACCAAGAAATAATCTATCCTCCAGCCGACATTCTTGGACCGGGCATTGAACATGTAACTCCAGTAAGTGTAATTATTTGATTCCTGATTAAATTTACGGAACGAATCCACATATCCAGATTTAAGAAAATTAGTAAAACCATCAATCTCAATCTGAGTATATCCTGCGCTTTTATTATAATTGCTCTTAGGATTTTCCAAATCAATATCGGTATGAGCGACATTCAGATCCCCGCAAACAATGACTGGTTTTTTCTGCTCCAATTTTTTCCAATAAGCAAGGAAATCCCGATCCCATTTATTGCGGTAATTCAGACGCACCAGTTCTCTTCCCGAATTAGGAACATACGAATTTATGAGAAAAAAATCCGGAAATTCTAAGGTTATGACCCGGCCTTCCTGATCATGCTCCGGAATTCCCAAGTCATAAGTGACTGAAAGAGGTTTAACCTTGCTGAATACTGCTGTTCCGGAGTACCCTTTCTTTTGAGCAGAATTCCAGTAATGGAAGGGATAATCAAACAATTTGCTATCAACTTGATCCTGGCTGGCTTTGGTCTCTTGCAGGCTTAGTACATCCGGGTTTTCTTTCTGTACAAAATCCAGAAAACCTTTATTTAGGATGGCTCGGATACCATTAACATTCCAGGAAATTAGTTTCATTTTTAATCTCAATTATCAAAATCTTCCGGACAGGTGTAACACCTTCCTTTAGGAGTTAAGTAAGAGCGGCAGCAGGACAATTTAAATTTTTTCACTCGGATTACTTCCACATCAATTTCTTCCATCTCCGCCATATATTTATTTATTCACCTGAAGACATCAAATCCTGCTTTTCACACTCCTCATCATAATTTTCTAATTCATCTAAAACTTCATCCAGCGGATTTTTTTTCTTTTTAGACCTATCCTTTGCTTTAACCATAAAAAATAAGGAAAAACTTAATTTTTCAAAGTGTACCCTTCGGGGAGATTTACTTCTGAACTTAGCACACTATTTATACTTAGCTTAGAATAATTTAACCTGCGTTCTAATATCTTATCTTCATTTTCCAACCGATAAAATTCTACCCGCATGGTCAGGCCGCTAGACTCATCAATATACATTTTAACTAGTTTTCCATCCAGCATATACTCAAAAATTGAATTTTTACGATTATCAATCACCGTAGTACCAATTTTTTTAGTTTCTGAACTGACTGTGCTGGGAAGATCCTTGGGAGTTATGCCCAAAGCTTCGTCCGCATATTCTAGCTGGATATATTTTTTATCCTTAAGATCTTCGCATAAAGTTGTGCTGCTGTCACAGACAGCGATTGCCGTCTGGAGATCCGAATCTAAAAATACTTTATTATAAAAAGTGTCCCCGCCAAGTTTCACGGCTTGAAGATATTTTTTTAGAACTTTGTTATTTTTAATGAAAACTTCATAATAATCTTCCTGCATCAAATTTCCGGAGGCACCCACTATTTGTTGCTGATAGGAGTAGCGGTAATTAACAATATCTAGGTTCTGGGCTATTAGATTAACTATCTCTTCCGGCAGATCAGATAAGGGGGTAGCAGTTACTTTAGTTCCTGGACCATCTTCTTCGGCCACAATAACCGTATGCTGCTCCGATGCCGGATCTAAAGGAACACAAGCGGTTACAAATACCGCTAGAATACTTAACAAAATAAGATATTTAATGTTAACCATAACTAAAGAATTAACTTATTTCTATTTAAATTTTATCTTTTTTTGTGGCTCAAGGTCTCAAGAGGGCTTCCAGTTCCAATTCCCGGACCGTACTTTCAATTTTTTTTATTACTCTGTATTTTTCAGAGGGATAACCAACATTAAGATCCCGACGATTGTATTGGGAAAGAGTGTTTATGCAAGCTTCGTGAAATGGATTAAAGACCGCTTCATCTAGTTTAATATCAAAGCTTGTTCCCTGCTCCTCTTTTCCCACAATATACAGTACTGGATGATCAATATTTCCTTTCCGACAGGTTTCAAGAACCAACTTCACCTCTCTATTATTTAATCGGTTGAGCAAAGTTAGCTTAGCTTCCTGAGCAATGCAGGATTCATCGGTGTAAGAATAAGTTTTCACTTGGGTATGATACTTAACCACATATTGAGCCAGATATTCCGGCCAATCCGTACCAATACAGTTCATATCAATTATAATTTCCTGCGGTTTAGATGGAACAGGAATCGGATCATCCCGCCGAGCAGCTTCCACCATTGGTGAATTAGCTAATGAAACCAAGACTGCTAATATCGAAAGGTATTTTTTCATTTAATCACTCCAAATCGGTCCATTTTTAAAGGTTTAGTTGTAAATCTAATGGTCTGTTCGGACTTCGGTCCAGCCTTCTTCCCCATACTCTCTAGCATAAAGAACTGGGTCGCCTTCTGGATCTATACACAAAACTTGGTAACTACGATTGCTATAGCTATAAACCAGCCGTATATCCTTTAATCTGGCACAACCCTTAGGCAATAATAACTCAATCTTTGCAGGAGCCCGAACCGGCTTAGACACATATTCTTGACATCCTCCACTAACCACTGCCGCCAACCCCATTCCCAGCACATAATCTCTCCAATTCATTGTTTAACCACCCTAGTTTGATCAAATATTAAATAAATATTTTTACCGCGTTCATCCAATATGCAAACTAAATTATATTTTGGACCAGCTGATTCTTTTTTCTGAAGATAATATTCTTCCGGAATAAGTATAATTTTACCATTTTCACACCTGCGTATTGATTTTAAATACCAGCCATCATCAGGATTAATCTTCAGGTCTTCACATCCAGAACTTAGCATTGCCGCCAAGCCAAGACTGGCAATATAATTCCGTGAACCCATAGTTATTATGTCTTAAAAGTATTTTGTTTAAAAATATTTCCCCTAGAAATAGAATCATTTAAGATTTAATTTTTTGCACCTTTTTCCAGCTAGCATTCGCTTCCAAAAATTTCAAAAACTTTTTCCTCATGGAAAGAGAGGTATAGATAGACAAAAAAATCTTATCTTTACCATAAAAAATATCTACCCTAGCCTTTTCATTCTTAAACTTCTCATACTTATCCACAAAATTTGTTATATTCTTTTTCTTCGTAATGTATTTCTCATTCTTAGCAACATAGCTCTCATAAACAATAGAGTCTCCCTGAATGCCAAAGCCCTGCCACAGTATTTTTGATAATATAATGAAGAAATCTTTATTTTTTTCTACAATGAAATAATTGAACTTGCCGCTGTTTCCGGTTGCACATATTTTTATTTTTGGCATACAAGGATTATAGAAATAAAGTTTATAATGGTTTCTGATTAAGAAAAAACGCCACGGCCCGGACTTTCATCCTTTATCCTAATTTACTGGGTGAGTTCCGAATGCAATGAGGAACACGCCCATCTCGCCTAAGATATTGGCTTTTGAACCGGGAAATCCTTGCGGAAACAAGCTGTTTGTCCTGCAAACTTTTTAAGTTTATTAGGTTCCAGGCTTGCGCAGTACCAGGTTGTGCCACCGTGGCATATTTAAACAAATTGAGAAATCCTTTTTTAAACATTTCTATTTATTATACTCCTCTTCGTACCCGCAATCCAGACAGGACTTATACTTTTTTTTGCCTACAAAATAAACATCCACGTGGGAAGACCCGCAATTAGAACAAGAATATTTGTCACCAGGTAGAGCTGTATGGACCATATTAAGATAGTGGCGAAGAGGGGATTTGAACCCCCGACCTCCACGTAACCCCAGTTAGGTTGAGTTTAATCATCGGCCTAAGCCTCTTCGCTCAACTATATGAGCCTCGCCGGGAATGAACCCTGTGGCGCCATAACCAGGTTAAGCTACTTCGCCATTTAAAACTGAAAATAAGCTGGTTGTTATAAAAACCTTTCTACCTGAACAATATTGCCACTTCTTCCACCGACAACGAACCTGGGTTATTGACTATGCTATGCATACTTCCTCCTCCATCCCCATTATATCTAGGGAAAATGTGCACATGCAGATGTCCTACAACCTGCCCGGCAGCCGAATTATGATTCCAGCCAATATTAAAACCGTCTGGATGGAGAACATTCTGAATTTTTTGCAGAACTTTTTTAACATCAGACATAAGCTTAAGATAATTATCCTCCGTCAACTCGAACAAAGTAACAGCATGTTTTCGGGGTATAACTACCGTATGTCCTTTAGAATGAGGTTTAATATCCAAAAAAGCCAGAGAGTTAGACGTTTCTTGAATTTTGTATGCAGGTATATCACCTTCAATAATTTTGCAAAAAACACAACTTTTCATCCTATTGTCCTTAGGAGATAAAATATATAAATATATCTTCTTATCTAATTGTTTATGACTAATCTAGTAGCCAAAACTCAAGCCAAAGAAATTCTCAAAGAAGCCGGCATAAACAATTTAGCGGCTGATTTCATGGATAAGTTAGATGCCAAAGTTAAAACCCTAATTTTAGAGGCAGCTAACCGAGCCAAAGAAAATAGCAGAAGAACAATTATGGGCCGGGATGTTTAAGTTAATACTCACGCTACTCTTTCTTAGTCTTAGGAGGTGGAGGGATAGGCAAATGTTCAGTTGCTCCAATATCCACTCCCTGATCCAGGGAAGGATGCATCATAAAAGTGTGCCGGGGTCTTTTTTCATCCAACAACGATACCGGCAGCTCGTCCATCGGCGGGGTCTTAAACAAACGAGGATACTTCTCTAGATACGGCTTAAGCTGTTCTTCAATCAACTCAATGCTAGCTCGCAGTTCTTTAGTTTTATCTTCCGATTTAGTTTTAAGTTCTTGTTTAAGATAAGTTAATTTTTGATTTAATTTTCTCAGCCGGGCAATTTTATTAATCATAGGCATCTGAGCTAAACTAACGTCTTTTTCCGTACCTTCCTTAGCTAATTTTTCTCCCAGTAGGAAAGAAAGCTTGTCCACTTTTTTGTGCAAATTAGCATTTTTAGATAAGTCCAACTGGCGTTTTAAATTAGCCATTTTTCTTTTCAGGCTGATAACTTTAGTCCGCTCCCGCTTGCGCTGGTCTTCCAATTTTTGCTGGAGAGTAAGAACCACTTTTAGTTTATTTTCTAAATTAACTATTTTTTTTTCAATAGTCAAATGAGGCACCGATTTATGTTTAGAAAGATATTTTACTTCTTCTATTCCCTTATTGATTTCAGTTTTAGAAAACGATTCCTGCTGTTCTTGGTACAACCGGGCTGTTTTATGCAGTAGACTAGTTATGGCTAAAGAATTCATCGTTCACTTAAATAATCCCATTCGTTTTTTATCACCCATCCAGGGAGGCGGGGGAGGTATATCTAACCTAGGTGCAATACCGGGCATGGTCGGATAAGGAGCCATTCTTTCCATCGGCGGCGGCTGGGGCATACCTAAGTTATGTTTAATTGGAGGTGGATTATAAACACCCATAACTGGCTTCATAGATTCATTTTTACTCATAAAATCTTCCAATTTATCAGAAATAGTAATCATACCCTTAGCAATAACTTTATTTTGGTTTATAACATCCTGCAGCAACCGAGTGGGATCATCACTTTTAAGACTCTCTAGAGCTTTCTTAAACACTACGGTTAATTCATGCATCGAATCCTTCAATTCTTCAATTTCCAGGATCAATTCATTGATTTTCTGATCTGGTTCATTAAGCTTCTTCTTTAAAGCTTCCACATCATACTTCAAATCTTCTAATAACTTATGAGGGAGAATTTCATATTCTTCGCTAGCCATTATACCACCTTTGATGATAAAACTTAAAATAACTGGGTATATAAATGTTTTGTTGAGGTTGTTTATGCTTAAGAGGTAGGTAATACCTAAGAGTAAATAGTGTGACCACAAAATTATATTTTAGGACAGAACCGGTGTATCACAAAGTTTATATTTGAAACTCCCTAAAAATTTAATATTATTTGGAGGTAAACAAAATGAGTGAACACCCAGTATACGGTGAAAGAACCACAGTAATCTATGGAGATAAAGACCCGCATCGGTCGGGAATTACCCATCTAGCAATCCAGACCGAGACCACCCCGCCTTACATCTTTGCAACTTACTCCGAGAGAAGAACAGAAGACTTGCCTAAGCTAGGGAGGGATATGTTATTAATATCGTTAGACATAGCCCAAAGAGTATTCAAATTTGAAAAAGGCAATATTGCTGATCTGGTCAGGTAACCAATACTTTAATAAACCATTTTTCTTTCTTTAAGATTAATGATAGCTGTAATTTTAATAGTAATTACTTTAATATATTTAGCCGCGGCTTGTTATACTGATCTTAAAACTAGGGAAGTTCCGGATTGGCTCAGTTACAGCCTTATTTTTGCAGCATTGGGAACAAGATCCATTGCTTCTATCTCCTTAGGCTGGGAAGTTTTAATCAGCGGAATACTAGGGTTAGGAATATTTTTTGGTCTAGCCTGCCTCTTTTATTATACCCATCAATGGGGCGGAGGGGACAGCAAACTTCTTATGGGTATGGGGGTAGTTATTGGAGTAAGCCTGCCTTTCGATCTGAACAGTTTTAACCTATTATGGTTCTTCTTAGCTTTATTATTTTTAGGTGCAATTTATGGACTGTTCTGGATGACTGGCATAGCAATTAAAAATTGGTCTAAGTTCAGACAGAAATTTAGAGAAAAATTGATTCACTACCGCAGATCTCATCTGGTAGTAGGAATTATAACTTTATTAATAATAGTATTTACTGTTATCTCCCCCCCGGTTTGGCCGATGATATTCGTTCCTCCTTTCATCTTTTATTTATTAGTAAGCATAAATCTGATTGAAGAAACCTTCTTTTTGAAAAAAATGGAAATTGGGCGGGTTACGGAAGGCGATTGGCTGGCCGAGAATTTGGCAGTTAATGGAAAATTGGTTCTGCCTAAAAAAACTTTAACTCAAACTGATTTACTTAAGTTGCAGCAGTTGAAGAAGGAAAGCAAACTGCGTTTAATTTTAATCAAGGAAGGAATACCCTTCATCCCCAGTTTTTTACTGGCCTATTTATTTTTAGAATTAGGCGGAGTGGATTTGATCTGGAGAGTGGTGGGGGGATAAAGTATAGAGAAGTTTGCATAATTAAATTATTTATCCGCAAACTTCTAAAGAGAATTTGAAATAAACGTAATTTTGGCATTAAACAAACGATATATTTACCAAAATTACTATTTTTCAAACTTCTCTATATTTCAAAAATCTTTATATACATCCTTTAATTTTATAATTCCATGAAACCAAAAACTACTAAAATATTATACTGGAGTATAACTATTCTATTTTGTCTAGCTAATTTCTTATCCGGGATTGCCGAATTCTTTCCCAACCCGCAAACTCTAGAAGTTATGACTGCATTGGGTTATCCAGCTTATCTACTAATAATTCTAGGAATAGCCAAAATTTTAGGTTCAGTAGCGATCATTCAGACCAAATTTAAGGTGGTAAAAGAATGGGCTTATGCTGGATTTACGATAGATTATATTGCCGCCTCAGTTTCATTTTACTTTATTAAGGGCGGAGCGATGGCTATATTATTCTCAATGGTATTCTTAGCAGTAATGTTTGGATCTTATTATCTGTGGAAGAAAGTTGAACGGATGAAGGTGTAATTAAGCCTAAAGGTGAAGGTAAAGCTATCTATTACATAGCCAAAACCAGTTGACGCTAAAATGACCTACAAATTTAGCCCATCAAGCCTAAGCTTACTGAAAGATTGCCCTAGATGTTTCTGGCTTCAATTTAACAAGAACATTAAACGTCCAGACTCAATCTTTCCCTCTTTGCCTAGTGGAATGGATAAAATTCTCAAAGAGCATTTTGATAGGTTTATGAAAAAAGGAGAACTTCCGCCAGAACTTCAAAAGCTAAACGGCGAAGTTAAGCTATTTGATGATGAAGAACTCCTCAAAGTCTGGAGAAGCAACTTTAAAGGTATTCCATGGACGGATAAGAAAGGTAATCTGATTCATGGAGCAATCGATAATCTTCTCAAGAAAGGAAAGAAATTAATCGTTTTAGATTATAAAACCAGAGGCTTTCCATTAAAAGAAGACACCCACGAGCACTACCAAGATCAAATGGACATTTACAACTTTCTCTTACGAAAGAATGGCTATGAGACTGAGGATTATACTTATTTGTTATTTTATCATCCTCATCAGGTAGAAGAGACCGGTCACGTTTGTTTTAATACTGATTTAGTCAAGATTAAAGTCAATATCAAAAACGCTGAAAGTATTTTTAAGAAAGCACTTAACGTTTTAGAAGCAGAAATTCCCGCCCCCTCTGAAGAGTGTGAATTTTGTAAGTGGGTTAATAATTATAATTGTGAAGTAAAGTAGTTTTCTCACCCCGTCGTTTAAAGTAAGTAAAAATTTGGGTCGAATGCAATGAGCCGTTAAATCAATGTTAGAAGAAAGTGCAAAGCATTTCTTTAGTAGTTTTCGTTTGTCGATTTAACGAAGGCACTAACTTTAAGGATTTTCGGGAACGAAGTGAACATCGCTGCTGTTCATTTCTCCCGAATACTTGGAGAGGTTGAGTTTTAGTGCAACGATGCCGAAGGCAAAAAATCTGAGTTAAAGCGAACTTTGGGACGGCGGGATAGCCTTTTTTTTATTCTGTTAAGATTGTCACAGATTGCATGAA
The DNA here is from genome assembly GCA_035289845.1 of Candidatus Nanoarchaeia archaeon. Taxonomy (GTDB): domain Archaea; phylum Nanobdellota; class Nanobdellia; order Woesearchaeales; family GW2011-AR9; genus DATDWB01. The sequence continues at coordinate 26,477 of DATDWB010000010.1, forward strand.
TTACTGCGAAGCAGTGTAAATGTCCAAAGGACTGGGAAAGTTAGGGGACAGAAATAGTAAGTTTTATATATTTAAACATATTATACATGTTTACACATAATTGGAGGCAGAGAACATGACAACTATGACTTTAGCAGTTCCATCAGAACTGAAACATAAAATGGAAACATTTCCAGAGATGAATTGGTCTGAGGTAGCTAGGCAAGCATTTATGCAAAGAATTAAGGATTTAGAATTTTTAAAGAAATTTAAGTCTGACAGTACTTTGACGGAAGAAGATGCATTAAGATTAGGTAAGGAACTAAACAAAAATTTGGCTAAAAGATACAAAAAGGCCTAATCATGGATTTAGTTATTGATTCAAATATACTTTTTGCAGCTTTGCTAAAAGATAGTGGAACTTCTGATATCTTGTTTAAGCATAAACTCTATGCTCCTGAGTTTATTTTTGTGGAATTTAGGAAATATAAAGATTATCTTAAAGGCAAGACCAAAAGAACTGAAGAAAATTTTAATGAACTATTTTATTTGTTTGAACGAAATGTGATACTTATTCCAAAAGAAGAGATTGAATCTTTCATTGAAAAAGCTGAAAAGATTTCTCCAGATGAGAAAGATATTGTGTATTTGGCTCTTGCATTGAAACTTAGGTGTGGTTTGTGGAGCAATGATAGGGATTTGAAGGAAAAGCAAAATGTGGTTCAGGTTTATTCTACGGAAGAATTGATTAAGAGGGGTTGATTTTAAGCATGTTGAATTTTAATTTAGAAAGGTATGGTTCAACATAGGCAGCCTGTTAGGCGTCCCGAGCGAAGCGAGAGTGCAACGTGGTTGAGGAGCGTTAGCGACGAGAAGTTGGCGTAGGGCGGGTTTCATAAATTTTTTTGAGAATATCATCTAATTTATTCCAATCTTCACCAACAACAATCTGTTTTAAAGCAATTAATTCTTCTCTATAACTTACTTGCTGTGGGATATCATTCAATAAAAAAATCGGGATTTTTCTATAAAATGCCAAGCCCATTTCCAAAAAACAATTTCCACCAATATATCCTGCAATTCCATTTTTGTCATAATTTGCAACATAAACAGCGTGCGATTGGTCAATTTTTTGGAAATGTTCATTGATTAGATCATATTGGATTTTTGCTAATGAATCTTCACCCAAATGGTGAAAATCCTTCATGCTTGGCAATAAGACTCCGTATCCTCTTTCTTCAAGATATTTTTTATATCCCACAGATTATCAAAAAAATTTGCACTCGAACATAATGTGATTTTCATAATATTCATTGGAATGAGTATCAATTTGACCTCCTCCCCAACCCTAAAGGGCGGGGATTCCCTACACGTTGGGCAATATCTTTGGCGTGATGAGTCTCGTGATTCTTTACATACTCTTTTGCTTTTTCTAGAGTGATATGGCCTACCGAACCAATGAATTTGCCATCACCCCATAACTGACGTTTTCCTTTCTCACGCCAGTAAAAACTTTTCATTTGCTCTTCCTTACTCATAAAGAGCATTCTTGAAGTATAGCCTTTCATTAAGCCGAGAGCACGAGCTGGTCCTATACTCGGACGCAGTTTGACGATCACGTGAACGTGATCTGGCGCTACTTCCATTTCTTCAATCTGGAAGTTATGTCGTTTTGCAGCTTCAAGCAAAAAGATTTCGCAAAGCTTTTGAAGTTGTACGTTACTAAACACTTTATAGCGGTACTTGGTTACCCATTGAAAGTGCCAAGTACTCCAGCCGATGCCGTGTTTATAGACGTGGTCTTGGTAAATACTCATTGTGCCTCACCTCGTTTTTGAGGCTCATCACTTTACCAAGCCATAAAGTCGAGGCACAGAATTAGTATCTTTCGCAATTCATCCCCAACCATAAATAGTGGGGATTTCTTGCTCAAAAATTATTTAAA
>DATDWB010000011.1:0-10794 GCA_035289845.1 Candidatus Nanoarchaeia archaeon
TCAGTTCATATTATCTGTGAGAATACTCGTAAAAATGAGTATAATGAACCGGCACCAAATTATACTTCTTTTGAATTTCTTGAAGGCACCATAAGGTGGAAAGAATGGCCTCCGTTGGAACATCCCGGAATTGAATTATAAGCTGTACCATGACTCCGCCACTTTCCGACTTAGGAATTCTAGTAATAGATATGCAGGACAGATTTTTAAATCCGTGGACTAATACCCTTGCGGATAAGAATTTGTTGATCAAATCTGTTCAAAGTCTGTTAAATTATGCCCCTGTAGCTAGGATAAGAACTTGGCTGGTGGAATATGATTTTGAACATATGGGTAAAACAGTAGATGAGATAACTGGAAATTGTAAGTATCCTATATTTGGTAAGATGAACTCCGGGGCATTTGAACAAATTGGAGTATATAATTATCCTGATTCAACAGGATCGTTTTATACTACTTGTGATAACATTTTATTAGATGAAATCTTATGTCACCAAGGAATAAAAAAATTAATTGTAGCTGGGGTTTGTGCTTCTGCTTGCGTAGATAGAACTATCAAGGGCGCTAGAGAATTAGGTTATAAAGTAAAGACTGCTCCGGAATTGATAGCTAATAACTTTGTGAATTTAAAAGGTTTTAACTCAGCCCAGTATTTAGATTATACGCTAAGTGAATACCAAAGAACGGGCGTATTGGCTGACAGCTGGCAGGAAGCGGTGAAGGAGTTGGGGGGTTAGTTAGACTTTTATCCTCCCGACAACAACCCTTATATATCACCTCTAGCACTAGAAATTAAAAAAATGAGGTGGTTAAATATTTTTTCTCTGGCAACAGCGCTAGCTAGCAGCTCCTGCCCTAATTATACTATCAACCTAAATTACAAGTTTCCTCCTTTAGAAGAATCCCCTAATCAGATGTGCATGGATGTAGTTTCGACTGAAAAGTGCAGAGATTATCTAGAAGAATCTAGACTCCCCCGCCGCCAAATTGTAGCTTCCACTAAACCTTATGCCACTGAATTTTTGCATGAAAAAACGCCTAAACGAGTTCTCCAGAAGTATCAACAATTGATCTCTCACCGCAGCCAAACTTTGGAAGAACGGATCCAAAAAGCAGCCCGGTTCTATCCGGAAATAAAACAATCTGCGGAAGAGAATAATATTCCCTTGGGGTTATGGTTTTCCTTAGTTTTAGTAGAAAGCGGAGGCAATCACCGGGCGGCATCCCGAGCGGGGGCTAGAGGGCTGGTTCAATTAACAAAATCAGCAGCGGTGGATATGAATAGACATCCGGGGAAGTATGGTCTAAAAGAGAAAATAAACTGCCGTAAATATTATGATCCGGAAATTAATTCTAACTGCGGTGCGGCCTTTTTGTCCTATCTAAAAACTGATGCAGATAAAAAATATCCCCACTTGCCGGAAGCGGAACGCTGGGATTTGGCCGTGTCAGGATATAATCGAGGTAAAGCGGGATTGGAAAAATCGTTGAATCGATCTAGATCTAAATCGTTCTGGGATCTTCCGGTCTGGCAGGTGACAGCGGAAGTTTATCATTATACTCCCAGAGTTAGAGCTTACCAATTACTACTCCGGGATCGAGGGCTGTTGGATGAAGGCCATAATCTTAAGTATTGTCACTTGGGGAAGGAGGAGGTTGTATTGTTAGCTGGTTCATCTACCTTAGCCGCAGAGGATTATCGGAAGATAGTGCAGCCTGAATGTCCGCAAGCTAAATTTATTTACCGAGCCAATAATGGACAGTATCTAGAAAAAACCAAAGTTGTAATCCAAAAAATTCTTTCCCAGCAAAAAATAACTCAGTTAGTGTTCAATGGGGGGTTAAATGAGATAGCTTCCGGGGAGAAAGCAGAAAAAGTAATCGAGGATTTGGATCAGATCATTTCCTTAGCCGAAGGTTATAGCATAACTCCAATTTTTGTCAACTTGCAGTACTTTAAAGGCTACAAAACTTGGAAAGATGAATTTAAGGAACAGATAGACCTGGTTAATGCTTATGTTCAAGATCAGGAGGCTAAAGGGCGGATTAAAGTGGCTAATTTTAATGAAGCTGTAGGAGGGATAGATTCAAGCCAATTTTATCCCCAGCAGATAAATTCCGTTTATACTACTGATTATTTGCATGCCAATACTCCCGCTGGGCAAAAAAAGTTAAGTCAGATTATTTTAAAACAGTGGGGAAGGTAAATGAAATTCAAGTTTGGAAAATTAAGTAAGGATAAACTAATCGGGATGGGGTTTGTTTTAATCCTGCCGCTGTTAGCTCTTATTTTAGCTTATAAACTAGTATTATTCTGGGGTGATTTTAATACCGGGCAGCAGCAAGTGATTGATTATGTTACTGGAACAGCTGAGGAGTTATCTGAGGATTATACAGTCTTGGAAATTTCACATCTTAATGATGTGCTGGCAATAAACAAAAAACTGAATTATTTGTTTTGGCTGCTGCTGGCCGGGGCAGTTTTAATATTAATATCTTCTCTCCGGCAGCGGTCTGTTTTGAAAAAATTAGTTTTAAGCGGCGGGGCAGCAACCGCCGGCTTAGGTTTAGTTATGAGTATTGTAGCCGCAGCGGGGTTTAATAAGCTGTTCTTAATTTTTCACTACTGGCTTTTTCCTCAGGGGAACTGGTCTTTCCCAGTAAATTATCGGCTGATTGAAATTTTTCCCCAAGAGTTTTTTGTGGCTATAAGTAGGAATATTTTAATATTAACCATTTTTATAGGAATAGTTTTTATAGTAGCTTCATTTTTAATCCAAAATAAGCATCGAGCAATTGATTAAAATAAGCCCAAAATTGGTCTGTCCTTAATTGAAGACATTTGTACCCTTATTGACAGACCGGCAAAAATTAATATGAACTGGAAAATAAGCGGCCTGAAAGCTTGGCTGGTAGTACTAGGAGTAGCGTTTGTAGTAGTCCTAGTTTTAATCTTAGTCTTAAAGCTGCTGTTAATCTTAATTCCGTTGATTTTAATCTTGGTCTTAATTAGTTACTTCTTTAGAATGCTCAACAAAGTTAAAAAAGAGAAACATCCCAACTACCTTAACATAAAGTATAAGGTAAAGTAAAACGGTCTGAAGTTAAGGTGATTCAACTTAAAATAAAAATTTCAAATTGAAATTTAACCCAAGATGATTCTAATATGAATAGACCATTAATTCTACTAAATTTTAAGACTTACCCTGAATCTTCGGGTAAAAAAGCCTTTAAGATGGCTAGTGATTTAGCTAAAGTAAAAACTAAGCGGTATCATATAGCTATTGCTCCCAGTACTTTAACCCTTAAAGATATTGCGGAAGAAGTTAACTTAGACGTATTCGCCCAGCATGCGGACCCGGTCGGTTTAGGAGCACACACTGGAAGTGTATCGCCAGAAGAGTTAAAAAATTTAGGGGTAAAAGGAGTAATACTAAATCATTCTGAACATAAGCTTAAACCAGAGGTGGTTAGTAAAACAATTAAGTTATGCCGCCAAAATAAGCTGGCTGTAATAGGATGTGTTTCCAATTTAGAGGAAGTTAAACTCTGGGCTAAGTATATGCCTAGTTTTATTGCTTACGAGCCTCAAGAACTAATTGGGGGCAAAATTTCAGTAACTTCAGTAAAACCAGAAATTATTCTTAAAGCAGTTGAACTGGTTAAAAAATTAAGTCCGCAAACAGGAGTATTAGCCGGGGCGGGAGTTCATTCCCGCAACGATTTAGCCCAAGCTTTATTTCTGGGAACTAGAGGGGTCCTAATTGGACATGCGGTGCCTAAAGCTAAAAATCCACGGAGATTTTTGGAGAGTATTTTATAAATTATGGTTAAACTGAACAAATTACTAAACAGAAGAAGCCTCGCCACCGCGGGGGTCTTGCTGTCCTTACTCTGGCCGGTGCAAACTAGGATTAATTCTCCAGTTTATCCGGAAGCAAAAGATTTAGTTAGAAAAGTGGAGCAAAGATTTAGTTCTAGACCAGCTAAAAACAGGTCTGGATTTAGGCCGGGGAATAACAAAAAACCGAAGTTGGCCTTATATTTACCCCATGGATATACTAAGGTAGATACTAAATTAACTCGGGAAGAACAATTAGCACAGGCCTTAGATTGTTTTGAAAGCGCCAGTAATGCCGAGTTGATGCTGGATGCCATTTACGAAGATGAAGTTTATTTCGGCTGGGAAGACAGCTCGGGTAATGTTATGTTTACCCAATCCGTTAAACGCCCTAAAAACAATTCTGAACAGAGTGGTCTAGATTTAGAAGAAGAAGTTGATCTGTGGATGGGCTATGTTCAAAATCAAGAATATTACCGCAATTACCAGGAATACCCTTCCAACGCCCGCATTTTTCTAGAAGATGGAACGGCAGTTACTTCAGAGAATAAAGATGAATTCCTGGAGTTAGTCGAAGCTCAGGATTATGCTGATTATCAGCAGGAATTGGAAGAAGCTAATGATTCAGTAATTAAATGCCTGGCTGAGAAAGAATTAAATTTCTATTTAGGGCGGGTTTATGAAGCTATCAGTAATTCTTTAGAATATAGCAACGAAGAATGTCGGGGTTTTGACCTGCGTGATCCGAATCTCACAGGGAATATAATTAATTTATATAAATTATCTAAGGAAGAAGCGGAGAAAGAGTATGAACAAACTGGTGAGGAAGGATTAAACAGTTACCTAACCCAGGTTGATAACCGGATTTTTGAACAGTATGGAAATTTGTTAAATTTAGCCGGTCGGTTTGATTGCGGAATTGAAGCGGATGAAGTTTCTATCGATGAAGTTCTGGCGGATGCAGAAGAATATTTTTTTCATCGGCCAGATTTAAGGGCTCGATTGTATCATTCGGTTTTGGAATATGGATTAGCTTTTGAAGCTTCACTGCAGGCAATTGAAAAGTATGGTTTTACCCCCGGGGATGAGAACTCACCTATATCAGCTGTTCCGACCATCAGTGAAATTTTGGCCGTGTCTCTTCGCTGTCAGGATAATTATGATTTAGCCCTTTCCCGGGTTTATGAATCGGTGATGGCAGTAGATGGAAATAAAGACCTTCTCGATCTGTGGGTCAAAAAATTAGTTGATAATTATCCTCTTAGTCAAGAATATCAGGGATATTTTGATGATGAACCGGGACCAGGATTCAGGGATTAGTTTTATCTTACTGTTATCCGGACTTTCTGAGTATTGCCATACTGGTCAGCATGTGAACAGCTGGTGGTGCAGATTACTACATTAAAAATGTATTCTCCCGGCTCAGCAGTGGGGGGGACTTCAATTAAAAGGGGAACTTTCCAGGTTTCATGAGTGTCTAAGAAAAAGGAACTGAAGTCGTATAGGATCCAATCTTTAAGGCCGCAGTTTTCCGAACCAATAACTTCTGAAGTACGATCAATTTTTAGTTTATCCGCAAATTTGGATAAACAGATCTGAGCGGAGAAAGATTTTTCTGCTCCAATGTTTAATACACCCACTCCAAAAATTTGCTGCTGTCCGGGATTGAGTACCGCTGAATTGGGATATAGAGCCACCTGTTGCCCTTGATCCAGAAGCAAACGCTGCAGTTCTTCTGCAGTTTGTTGATCTAATTCATTTTTAAAATCTTGGGATTTAGAAATTAATTGGTATAGTAAAGCTACTCCACCCAGGAATAATACTAAAGAGATTATTATAACTACCAGCATGCTGGCTGATAATTCAATGGCTCCTCGTTTGGATTTCAGGGAATAGTTTTTGTCTGTGATCATAATTTTTATCCTCTTTATTATATTTAATGCAACCGCTAAAAGTATATAAACTTAACTTTGACTGACCAATTCAAACAGGGGTGGAAAGATGATTGAGGTATTAGTAAATAAATTAAGTTCTAAAATTAGACCAATGGTAGTGGCCGGATTGCTGGCTCTTAATGAAGGCGGCGGCTGCGGGGAAGACCTGCTCCAACCAGAAATTAAACTTATTCAGCAGAGTGGAGTTACTAACAAGTATGGCCAGGTTACTGTAAATTCCCTGCCCATAAAAGTGGAAGATGAAGAGGGCCTATGGATTGAAGGCAGTCAAGTATTTTATGTAGATGATGGTCGGGAGTATGTTCTGATGGCCACTAAAAGCCGACACCACTCCCATCTGGAAACGGGAAAAATAAGTTCTTTGCCTCAAAAAGTTACGGTCATTTCAAACTCCAATTCTAATCAGGAACAGCAGGAGTTTCCTCTGTTCGAACAAATAGTAGCTAAACTGTATACTACTAATCTCTCTGAGGTGATTACTGGCACCATTCCCCGAACACTGTTAGCAGAAGATTATCTTAACTACAAGTATTGCATGAGCAAGGAAGCGATAAGTTCTTCCACCGTGGAAGCTCCAGTAGGATTCATAGGTTTAATCCTAGGTCAAGATAAACAGCAGCTGCTGCAAAATTTTGTAGTTCAGCCGCTTAGGAGCCTGTTTGAAAAATATATTGTAAAAAAATTTGGTGATCATGAAGGTTATGAAGTCTGGGTGCCTAAAGTTGCCGTTAATTTATGCGGGGAGAATTACCAAGAATTGTTATGTACAATTAGTAGTCAGGAATTATCAGAACGGATTTGGTCTAAGGAAAATATTCCCTATTGGCATATCAAGGGGCCATGTGAAGTTAAGAAATTATCTGAAGATGATGGATTTGGTCCATTTAATCCTGCGGAAGATTCTGAATTTTACACCCCCTCGGAAAATTCTCCCCCTTCAGAAAGTGATCCCACTCCTAACTATATATTTAAGGAAGAATTTGATGGTCCTAGTTTAGATAAAAGTAAATGGAAAGTGGTGCTGGAGGGAGGTTATTCAGTAAATAATGGTGTTTTATCAATAAGTGAGGGCACCATACTGGAACTTATTCAAGGAATTGCTAATCCGGGAGATTATGCGCTAGAGATTGAATTGCAGGGTTCAATAAGAATTTTAACTCCCAATATTTATTTTATAAGTCAGCCGGATGGTAAGGCTTATTTGGGGTGCAGGCAAAGTGAAGAGCTAGAACGCATCATTGGTTTGGATACCACTAAAATGAGTAAATTTAATCTGATTTATTGGCAAGGTAGTATTAGTTTAGATCATAACTTTGAAAAGGTACATGATTGTCTAGGAGAGGAAGATAGTTACGATCTATATATGATGCTAGGCACAAATGCTAATACTGGGGGAAAAATAGATCAGATCAATATTTTTAATGTATTTTATTGACTTATCGCCAGAAGACTTCATAATCCTTAATTATCAAGATCATGAACAATACTAATAGGACTGCACCAGCAACCATATACCATAATCCGGGAAGAATGGATAAATCTTTGACCGTAAGGTACATCCCCCAGCCCATGACAATGAAGCCTAACCAGAGAAATTTATCCAGTACTAACTTCATGATCTGGAACTCTTGATCTTCAGTCATCCGTTTTTTATTTGATCGTCGAGCCATGGTAATCACTTAAGAGGTTACGGTTAAAAAGAATTGTTTTTCTTCGTATAAGTTATCTCCAATACAATCTTGATTGTTACATACTGCTAGAGTACAAATATAAGTTCCAGGCACTAAACCATTTTCAGTTAAAATTACGCTGAATCCGGAAGCAGTGTTAGATGGAACTTTTTGGGAGATGGAAGCCATCTGGGGTTTGTTTTCAGCAACTTCAGTCTGAGTTTTATCTAAACATCGGGTGATAACTAAAGTTGACTCTTCTGCGGTATTAATACGTTTATTATAAAAACCCACGGTCATAGTTTTTTCACCATTTCGACCAATTTCAATCGTTTGAGAAATAGTAATGGGATTCTGGGAAGTAGGTTCGGCTTCCAATTGGGTAACTGCGAAAGCTTCCGGTAATTTTTGTTCTGCTCCCTTGAATATAAGCCGAGTAAGGCTTAAACCTAACCCTAGAACCACAAACGCGATGACTATGACTACTATAGCAGTAATTGATAATTCTAATGACCCTTTTTTCTTCATACCCATAATGATTTTTTTAAGGTTTAAAAAGGTTGCGGTTGGTTAAAGGAGATCGGCAAGTTTGGTGAGGTCATTATTTGCTACATGGGTATAGATTTGCGTTGTTTTCAAATCCTTGTGGCCGAGGAGCTGCTGGATCGATCTGATATTTGCGCCTGATTCTAACAAATGGGTGGCAAAGCTATGCCTTAAGGTGTGCGGCGTTACCTTTTTCTTAATTCCTGCTTTCTTCGCGGCATTTCTCACGATCAGTTGTACAGTCCTTTTGTTGTACTTCTTGCCAATAGTTGATGTAAAGACAGTATCCATTCTATCTTCAAAATATAACATAAACTCTTTAATCTTGGGATGCAGGAAGATAATTCTTTCCTTGCTTCCTTTTGTTGTCTTAAGATGGATAATATTTCTATCAAGATCAATATCCCTCCATTGCAGATTAATAATTTCACTGAGCCTAACGCCAGTGTAGTAAAGAACCGTGATAAGCAAGCGATGTTTTGGATTTAAGGTGGCATTGATCATCGAGTTTATTTCTTCTCTGCTTAGCACAATCGGCAGTTTTTCTTTATTTTTAGCTAATGGGATTCTTTCATCGAAACGCTGTTCAAGTACGTTTTCACAATAAAATTTCAAGGCAAAATATACACCTCTTATGCTTGATCTGCTCTTTTGCGTATAATCTAATAAGAATTGCCGTGGCTCTAGGGATGATGCGATAAATCGTTCTACTACTGAAAAATACGTTTTTTTCGTTTGCGGCGAATATTTACGGAGGGATAATTCTTCATTTAGCTTTTTAAGGCACGCGCTTGTGTCCATTATACTATCCTGGATAACTAAAGGTATAAAAAACTTCGCTTTAACCTCTGTTTTTGGTGATTAAGCGCAATAAAACTGCGCTTAATAGGTGTTTCACGAAATTTTTTCAGCGCTTTTTGTCGACGATAAAACTGTAATAATTCAAAAGTAAACTGAGAAGTCTTAACGGGGCTACCTTCGTTAAACTAAAAACGGAAAGCGAATGAAAACTTCGCAATAACTTACTGCGTCTAACATAGTGTTTAACGGTTCGCTCTCCCAAATTTTTGATTACTCTCTGAAACTGGGGAACAATCTCTTGACGTAATTTATTAAGAACGTGGCGACTTTTCTTCTACTAACTGCTCAAGCTCTGCTGAATCCCTCACCATTATCTCTAATTCTACATTTAACATGATTAATTCCCATTTATCCTGTAATATTGAACAGCTCTAACAGGATATCCAGAACTTAGTCGACTTTCCGAATATGCGTTTGCTCCTTCCGGTGCATGAGAAACATAAGATTTCTTCATCATCTCGGCATAATAGTTAGGTCCCATCTCCCTATCCATACTTTCACTTATCCAAACAGGTTCTCCAATAGGATCTGGTTGCACTATTTCTTTCGCACCTTTATCTGTGGATCGAAAGAAATGTTTTTCGTTTGAATCCCAGAGTATCCTGTCTATGCCCATATTACCCTAGCCACAATATATAGTATAAAAATGTTATTTGTCCAAAAGTGGACTAAAACTAAGAAAACTTTAAAAATAACAAGCTAATACCTGTAGCACATGAGCGAGAAAGAAGAGCTAATCAAAATTGGACTAAGCAACAGAGAAGCTGATGCGTATTTAGCCCTCTTACAGCTCCAAGAAGCAACGGTTAAAGAAGTTGCAGATAAAACAAAAGAATCTAGAACTCATCTATACGATACCCTCAAAAGCCTTATTGATCGTGGTTTAGTCTCTTACGTCATAAAGAATGACACCAAATATTTCCATGCTGCTCCTCCTGAAAAATTATTGGATTATCTGAAAGAAAAAGAAGCCTCTATCTTTAATATTCTTCCTAATCTTAAAGAGTTACATAAACCAAAATTCAAAAAACCAACAGTTGAGGTTTATGAGGATAAAGAGGGAATGAAAACAATCCTCAATGATATTGTTAGAACCAAAAAAGAATGGCTGGCAATTAGCAGTACTGGAAGAGGACCTCAAGTTCTTCATGAATTTTTCATCGAGAGATTTCATAAAGAAAGAGTAAAAAATAAGATTAAGCTTAAAGTACTCTGTAATTCAACTCTTCAGGGTAAAAAGAGAGGAAAAGAGTTTTCACAATATCCTCTTACAGAAGTAAAATATCTCTCGGAGACACACCAAAGCCCTACAACTGTTTACGTTTACGGTGATAAAACGGCCATTCTTATGTGGTTAACCGCAGATAAGCCATTTGCCATATTGATAGAGAATCAAGAGATAAGTAACTCTTTCAGGTCTTACTTTAACCTTCTTTGGAGACTTTCTTAGCCAAAAATGAGCGAAAGTTTTAAATAGTTCTTATTTGTAACGTATGTTACATAATGAAACCGAAAGTTACAAAAAAGTACCTTGGACTACTTGTTCAGAACTCAATGCAGAGAGTTTTAGAAGTTCTATTCCGCTATCCTGAACAAGAATTCAGTCTCTCGGATATAGCAAAAGAGGCGGAAGTAGCTAAACCCCATATTGGAGCAATCCTTGCTAACCTAGAACAACTTGGCTTTATTACTATTGTAAAACTAACTAAAATATGGAGGATTAAAGCGAACCAGCAGAGTGGGAACTTTCTCAAAATCAAAATTGTATATAACCTCAATTTCATTTATCAGAGTGGATTAGTGGAGTTTCTTATTGAACATTTTAGTAACCCTAAAGCGATAGTACTCTTTGGAAGTTTTAGGAAAGGTGAAGACTTTTCGACATCGGATATTGATATTGCTATCGAAACAGATGAAACTG
>DATDWB010000012.1:0-33824 GCA_035289845.1 Candidatus Nanoarchaeia archaeon
TAATAGTGAGCGACATAAGTTTATTATTGAGAAGTTTGCATAATTAAATTATTTATCCGCAAACTTCTAAAGAGAATTTGAAATAAACGTAATTTTGGCATTAAACAAACGATATATTTGCCAAAATTACTATTTTTCAAACTTCTCTATTAAAAAATGTCGCTTACTATATAATAAATGACCCAAGTCAGTTATAAAATAGGGTCATTTATTATAAAATAGAAATAATTAAAAACACTTAGTTCTAATGGTTGGTTATGGATACAAAGAAGTTATTAGATCTGTACTTCCAATTTTTTAAATCAAAAAAGCACGTAATAATACCCTCAGCTTCGCTGATACCCTTAAATGATTCTTCAGTCCTGTTCACTACCGCAGGGATGCAGCCCTTGGTACCATACTTGCAAGGGGAGAAACATCCCCAGGGGAAAAGGCTGGCCAATGTGCAAAAATGCCTAAGGACGGTAGATTTTGAAAATATTGGCGACGATACCCATCATACTTTTTTTCAGATGCTAGGTAATTGGTCCCTGGGGGATTATTTTAAAAAAGAGTCCATTGAATGGAGTTTTGAATTTCTAACCAATAAGAAATGGCTCAATATACCTCTAAAATCATTAGCTTTCACCGTCTATGCCGGTGATAATAGAATTCCTCGGGATGAGGAATCGTTTTACCTCTGGAAAGGTTTAGGTGTATCAGAAAAAAGAATAGTTTACCATGGCAGTGATAATTTCTGGAGTGCTGGGGAAACCGGCCCCTGTGGTCCATCCACTGAAATATTTTACTGGGCAGGGAAAAGTACAGTTCCGGAGACCTTTGACCCGATGGATAAGGATTGGGTAGAAATTTGGAATAATGTTTTTATGGCTTATACCAAAGAGAAGGATGGTAAAATTTACCCGCTTAAACAAAAAAATGTTGATACTGGTATGGGTTTGGAACGGACAATGGCTATCCTCTCTGGAGTTAAAAGTTCATATGAAACGGAATTATTCCAGCCAATAATTAAACAATTAGAACTGCTTAGCGGTAAAAAGTATGTTAAATTTAAGAGAGAAATGAGGATTATCGCGGACCATATCCGAGCAGCGGTATTCGTTATGGGAGATGAAAGCGGGGTTACACCCTCTAACGTTGACCGAGGTTATATTCTCCGCCGGCTGATTAGGCGAGCAGTAAGATTCGGAAAAGTGTTAGGGATTGATAAGTATTTCACTTCAACTTTGGCTAAAACAATAATTGCGGATTATGGACTAAATTATCCTGAACTTAAAAAAAATAAAACTAAAATACTGTTGGAGTTAGAAAAAGAAGAAAGTAAATTTGCAGCTACCTTAGAAAAAGGCCTGCGTGAGTTCAACAAGTTAGCAGCTACCAGAGATGTTATCAGCGGCCAAGACGCGTTCTTGTTATTTCAAAGTTATGGTTTTCCCTTGGAGATGACTCAAGAATTGGCTTTAGAACAAAATTTAAGCGTGGATGAAGAAGAATTCAAGCTAGAATTTTCTAAACATCAGTCTTTATCTCGTACGGCCGCAGCGGGAAAGTTTAAAGGAGGTTTAAGCGAACATTCTCCGCAAACTACCAAACTGCATACGGCCACCCATCTGTTAAATGAAGCTTTAAGAAAAGTAGTTTCACCTAAAATTAAACAGCGAGGAAGCAACATAACTCCCGAGCGGTTAAGGTTTGATTTTAGTTTTGACCGCAAATTAACCAGTGAAGAATTAGAAAAAGTTGAAGCGGAGGTTAATAGGGTTATTGCTGAAGCAATGGATGTATCTCGCGAAGAGATGTCTTTGGAAGAAGCTAAAAATCTTGGTGCTCAAATGGAATTTGGAGTTAAATACCCTAATCGAGTTTCAGTTTATTTTGTAGGTAATTATTCTAAAGAATTTTGCGGCGGACCGCACGTGGCAAATACTAAAGATATCGGTCAGTTTAGAATCGTAAAGGAAGAATCTTCCTCTGCCGGGGTAAGAAGGATTAAGGCGGTTGTGCTTGAGGCATAAACGTGTTAGATCATCTTGTTTCTTATTGCAGAAAGAGAACGGCAGATTCATTTATTTCTGTGGCTTATAATCTCAATTCGATGTCGAATCCTGATGGTGCAGTTAGTTTTTGGGACCAAATTGCTGGCGAGTATTTACAGACGGTTGATGATTATGAAGAAAAATTACCTATCTCTCGAAAATATGGGAAGGAACAACGCGTGCACTTTCGAGAGGAATTATACGCTTTTCTCGAGTCGTTTCATGATCAAGAACAGGTTAAGGCTCTCGCTCAATTTCATCCTTGTGGTTTTTATGTTGTTGAAGATCGGATTGCCAAGTTAGTACAGGAAGCGCGGAAAACACATCCTTTATTGAGAAGGATCGTCATCACGTAAAATTAAAAAGAAAAAAATTAATTTTTCTCCGCTATTCCTAACAGTTTTCCACGATTATTCATTTTTATTTCCTCCTGATAAATTTTGACGTTTTTTGTCACTTCATTCTCTTTTTTAAACTTAACGATACAATTGTTGTGCTTCGATCATAGCTTCTAGTTTAATGTCAGCCTCTTTCTTGCCAAGATATCCCCACAGCAAATTTTTGGTACCAACGAAAAAGGCTGCTGGTAAATGCCCGCATCTTCCTTCTCTTAGGAAAGCTGCTTTGGCTTTATGGAGGAAATCCTGCCGTTTTTTATAGGCAGTAATCTGATGATCCAAGTACGCTTCTGCCGTTGGCAGCAAGGCCTGTACTGCCTTGGCACCAACATCTGCGGTCAATCCTAGAGTGGGATTATATTTCAGAGCGATAAACTCTACCAAGCGCCGAGTGTAATTGGCAATGGGGTACAATGATTGGTGTGCTTCCAGGAATTTTTTAAAATTTTCTGGCTGCAGCTGGTTTTTTAATCCTTCATAAAATCCAATGAGATTTTGTTCTAACTCTTCTGGTACTGCACAGTCAATTTGGGCATTGGCTCCTGAAAGGTAGAGTACATTTAGTTGATTAAAAAATCCACGACATTGCTCGATTAATTTTAGTTTTAGTGCATTATCCAATATTACCTGCCGTTCAGCTGTTGCAGCTTCTTCAGCGATTTTTACTGTGAATAAAGGTTTCATTCTGTTTTTAACATAATTTCCCATTTTCTCTTGATTTTTGGGGTGTATTAAAATTGCAAAGTTATGCGATTTAATCTGATTACTAAGTCCTTTCTGCACCAATTGTTCCATTGAGTTCATTTTTATTTCCTCCTGATAAATTTTGACGTTTTTTGTCACTTCATTCTATTTTTTAAACTTAACGATACAATTGTTGTGCTTCGATCATTGCATCTTGTTTAACGTCAGTTTCACCTTTCCCAAGGTATCCCCACAAGAGGCTTTTCACACCGCCGAACATTGCTGCGGGTAAATGGCCATGTGTTCCCTGCTTAAGGAAGACTGCTTCTGCCTGCTCGAGAAACTCTTGCCGTGCTGCCCATACTTCCACATGACGTTCCACATAATCGTGGGCTGTCGGCAGGACAGTGCGTATTCCCTCCGTATGCTGCGGTGCTCGGTAGCCGCAATTTTTGTAATCAGTTCTTGTGCATACTCCGCTACTTTATACACCGGTTCGTGTGCTGCAACAAGGTCTGCAAATTTTTTGGACCCTAGTGTTGTGTCTAGACCTTGGTAAAAAAGACCAAGGTCATAGCGCAATTCTTGCTCTGTTAGGTAATCAAATTCTGCGTTTGTCTGCGCAACGTGCTTTAAATTTGTTGCATTACAAAACTGCTGGATTTGTTTTTTGTTTTAATACCTCACGCTTAAGCAAGGAGGAGGAAAACAATTTTTTTTATTACATGTCCACCCAGCATAATGTTTTTGCAGTGAAAAAAATGTTAGGCACCTGGAATTTCAAGAACTATGTTTTTGTGAAAAAAATGGAAGAAATTCATTCCTTAATTAAAGAGATTAAAGAAAAATTTGCTAATATAGTATATACTTATGAAACTTGGGTAGTTTACAAGGAAACCCACCTTAATCCTTTTCCTAAGGTTTTATTGAGCATAGTTTTAAATAATTCTTTCTTGGACGGACCTAAATGTTAGTTAATATAGTTCACCCCCATATGTATCATGTTCAAAAGCGCCCTAATAAAAATGGGGGTTTGGAAGAAGGCGAACTTGAACTTTCACTTGAATTGAAGGAACAATTACAATTTGCAGAACGGAACAGTAAAATTAATTTTTTTATAAATAAAGCTTTATCCCTGGGCGCCCAAGTTATTTGGTATCAAGATTCAAAGCAAAGGATAATGGAAATATTTTTTTTGATGGAGTTATATTCTACTGATCCCAATTGGAATATTCTAATGGATAGCCGGATTGACATTGCGGTAACTATCCCTGGGGCCGGGGCGCCGCTGCCGGATGTTAAGCCCAAGAATTATCCCCTAGACAGCTGGAATAGGTTAAGGGAGATATGTATTTCCCATTCTGAACTGGGGCAAAAAATAAGCAGTCCAAAAATTAGTTTTTATATTGGCGGGGCACTGGAGCGATGTGTAACTTCTATGGCCATTTACCAAGCTAAATTTTTTAGGGAAAAGGGACAGAAAATATATTGTGTGCCAGAGTTATGTGCTTCTTTTAAAGATGATGAGGTTTTGACATCGAGAATAAAGTTGGCTGAATACGCGGTTGAAGAAGTTACTTATGATAAAGCCCTGCAGCTGTTATCAGCTAGAAAATAGTACATTAAGTTAGTACGTTAAGTTTTTATTGAATTTGATCATTATATACCTATGCCATTTCTATGTGAGGTCTGTCTGCGGGAAATGGAACCAATTAAACAGAAATATGTCTGCAAGCGCTGCGGGTTAATTAAGCCGTGTTGTGAAGGAGAAGTGTGTCATTGAAGTTCAATCTTAGAACTTAAAACCATATTTAATAAAAAAGTGCGGCGGCCGGGAGTTGAACCCGGGTCGCAGCGTGTTTGTTAGGCAAATAAATTATCTGCCTTTGGCAACGCCGCATACTAACCACTATACTACCACCGCACTAAAAGGCTGGGAGAAAGAGATTATTAATAAACTTTTTCATTCTAAATCAAAAATAAAAAAAAATAAAAAACTATTTATTTTCGTGCTAAAACAACTACCGCTCTCAAGGCAACAATTATTGTAGCCGGAACGAATAGGGTCAGTATTCCTTTCAACACGTTGCTGATCATTGGAGCTACACTATCAAATACTCCAACTTCTACTCCTAGGAAGGAAACTAGTACTAGAACAGTTCCGCTGGTCAGGAAACCTGAAACTTCCTTGCTTCCAATATTTAGGATTCCTACCACTATACCAAGCAAGAATACTACCCATAGTACTGTAGCATGATATGTTCCGGTAAATCCAGTTCCTAGAAGAACAGCTAAGATGACTCCCACAACAAAAGACCAACTACCAATCATGTTGCTACTTGCTGCACTAAATCTTCTTTTCACCATTGCATCTATCACCTCTTTTTTATATATTTTTTAAATATATAATTACTTAGAAATACTTTTCCCTTTAAAAGCGTTGTTATTTGCACCACTCTCCATTTGGTGGAAAAGTTTTATAAATCAACCCTAATTAGAATAATTTAACCCTCCTTAGTTCAGTGGCTAGAATGCTCCGCTGTAGAAATGGTTTGACGGCGTCTTAACGACGAAGAATGAAAAGCCATCAGCGGTCACGGAGAGATCCCCGGTTCGAATGCATTCATCCTTAGTGTTATGGTGGGATATGATTGAAAGTCCGGGAGGAGGGATAAGTTGGGGGAGATTTTTTCTTCCTTAACTTTTTTGACTTAACTGTTTTTGAATAAGTTATTATGAGTCATAATACCACGCCTAAATGCGGGTAAAAGTGAAAATTGGACTAGATTAGTTGATTTTCAGGGTTGTTCAGCTTGACTAAATATGACGATTTTGGTCTAAAATTACTAGTTTTTGATAGTTTCAACCGAAAATCTCAACGAAATAACCGCAAACTTTATAAACAAACCAAATTTTTTATAACAAAATGGCATCTTTTCTACGTTTAATACTTTTCAACGATTATTAAATGTAGATGTAGTGCTGCCGAAAGCGTGCCCTGGTAGTGTAGCTCGGCCTAGCATGTTGCCCTGTCGCGGCGCTTGAGTTAAGCTCAAGGGCTGTAGAAAGGCAACGACCCGGGTTCAAAATCAAATAACGCAAAAGAAGAGGTCGTGTTTGAAAGAAAGTCCCGGCCAGGGCGCTTAGAGCGGAAATCCGCAAGTGTGTTTGGCAAAAATGACCAAAGAATCTAATTCCGAGGTTGTTAGCCAAACTCTTTAATCAAATGCCGTGGGCCGGTAGCTTAGCTTGGTACTGGGGCAGCAAAAAAAACCCTAGCAGGAAAGAGCGCCTGACTTTTAAATCAGGGAGTTAACTTGATCAATGAAATCAGGAGGTCGCGAGTCCGAATCTCGTCCGGCCCGCATTATTATCATCAGTAATAACGAAGGAAGCATCCAAGAGAAGTAACAGTTAATAAAGTAAGCAGTTAATATAAATCTCAATTATACCATCATGAAAGAAAAAATTAACCATCTACTTGTACCTAAGCATATTAAATTATCTGATTCTGAGAAAGAACATTTTTTGAAAAGCAAAGGAATTCAAGTTGCCAGTCTTCCCAAAATTTTAACTACTGATCAAGCAATAGTTAGTCTAGGGGCTAAGGTGGGAGATGTTATTAAGATTGAACGGGCTAGTAAAACTGCGGGGTTATCATTATATTACAGATATGTAATTGAGGAATAAGCTATTAAAATGGATCGATCGATATTAATTAAGAAATATTTTGAAGAAAAGAAGTTTGTAGATAGCAGTATTCATTCTTTTAATAATTTTTTAGAAAGGGGCATGCAGGAAGTAGTTGAGGAAAATAAGGAAGCTGAACCAACCATCATTCCGCATAATATTGAAAAATTTAAAATTCGTTTTGGAAGAATATCCATTGGTAAACCTGAAATTATTGAAGCTGATGGGAGTAAAAGGCCGATTTTTCCAATGGAGGCCAGGCTGCGTAAAATATCTTACCATGCCCCCATTAAATTAGAAGTCAGCACTTACATAAACGATGTGCAGCGGGAAAATTTTGTAGCTGAGGTTGGTAAAATGCCAATCATGTTGAAAAGTAAATATTGTAATCTAGATAGATTAAACCGGGAAGAGTTAATTAAAAAAGGGGAAGATCCTACTGATCCAGGCGGTTATTTTATTATCAACGGAACTGAAAGAGTAGTAGTTAATGTAGAGGATTTAGCGGCCAATAATTTCATGGTTGAAAATTTTGCGGGTTCACTCTCTGGTCGTTTTTTTTCAGCTCAGGGGTCTTATAAGATTCCCCATAGCTTTGAGCGCAAGAAAGATGGGTTATATTATTTAAGCTTCACTAGAATTAAGTCTATGCCCATAATTGTTATCCTGAAAGCTTTAGGATTGTTAAAGGATGAAGATATAGTTAAGGCCGTATCGACCGATAAAACTTATGAAGAGATTATTCTAAATTTATTTGAATTTGTTGACTTAAAAACCCAAGATGATGCTATCGATTATATCGCTAAAAGAGTTGGAGTAGGACAAACTAAGGAGATTAGGATGGAAAGAACTAGGGATATATTAGATAAATATCTTCTTCCAAATATTAGTGTTGACTCCAAAGGACGTTTAACTAAAGCTAAAAATATATGTAAAATGCTGAAAAAATTCATTGAAGTCAGTACAGGTTCTAGGGAAGCTGATGATAAAGATCATTATATGAATAAGCGGATTAGAATGAGCGGGGATTTGTTGTTAGATTTATTCCGAGCCAATTTTAAAGTATTAGTTGGAGATATACTTTATAATTTCCAGCGAATAATTAAACGAGGTAAATTGCCTTCCATCAGGGTAATTATAAGAGATAAATTGCTAACTTCCAGAATCTATTCTGCCATGGCTACGGGGGAATGGGTTGGAGGAAGACAGGGGGTATCGCAAAGGATTAGCAGAACTAATTTTTTGGATATGGTTTCCCATTTGCAGCGGGTGGTTAGTCCATTATCAACTTCACAAGAAAACTTTGAAGCTCGGGCCTTGCATTGCACCCACTTAGGAAGATTATGCCCTATTGAAACTCCGGAGGGAACTAACATCGGGCTGCGTAAGAATTTGGCTATGATGTGTTCATTATCCCAAGAATATGATGAGAACGCGGTGATTGCCAATTTAAAAAATATTGGTTTGAAGGAATCGCATTAAAATAAATCAAATATTAATTAAAAAGATTAATTAAACATATGATCAAATAATTAAATAAAGGTAAAAAATGGCAGACATATATTTAAACTCAAAATATATTGGACAGGTAGAGAATGCCTCCGTTTTTGTGGAAGACGTGAAGGATCTGCGCCGTAAAGGCTCTATGTCGGAGAATGTTAATATTTATCATAATGTCAGATCTAATGAAGTTCATTTGTTTTCAGATTCTGGGCGGGCCAGAAGACCACTAATTATTGTAAAAGAAGGAAAACCTTTATTGACCGAAAAACATTTACAGCAGCTGCAAAAAGGTGAATTAACTTGGCTGGACCTTATCCGGCAGGGAGTAATAGAATATTTAGATGCGTCTGAGGAAGAAAATGCGTTAGTTTCTTATTCAGATGAGAATCTATCCCCTGAACATACTCATTTGGAAATAACTAAAGGGGCAATAATTGGAATAACCGCCAGTTTAGTTCCTTTCGCTAATTTTGCCCCTTCATCCAGGATAATCATCGGGAGTAAGAATCAGAAACAAGCTTTAGGTTTTTATGCGGCCAATTACAATCTACGTATGGACATGGATGCCAACATTTTGCATTATCCACAATTTCCAATAGTAAAAACTAAAATTCATGAGGTGACTGATTATGATCAGCATCCTTCCGGGCAAAACATGGTAGTAGCGGTGATGTGTTACGATGGTTACAACATGGAAGATGGGGTAATCCTAAACAAATACTCTGTTGAAAGAGGTTTGGCTCGAAGTACTTATTTCCGGCCGGTAGAAGCGGAAGAATTAAGGTATTCGGGGGGACTTATTGATGAAGTGTCGGTTCCGGATAAGGATGTAAAGGGATATCGCAGCGAGCAAGATTATCGTTTCCTAGAAGAAGATGGTATTATTTATCCGGAAGCTAAGGTTAATGAAGGGGATGTAGTAATTGGTAGAACCAGTCCACCTCGATTCTTAAGTAGTTTAGATGAATATAATCTTTCAGCAGCAACTCGAAGAGAAAGTTCAATTGGATTAAAGCACGGTGAAAACGGAATTGCTGATTTTGTGGTATTAACTGAAAATGAAGAAGGCAACCGTCTAGTGCAGGTTAGGTTAAGGAGTGAGCGAATACCGGAAATAGGGGACAAATTTACCAGCCGGCACGGGCAAAAAGGAGTAACCGGGATTTTGATCAATCAACCAGACATACCATTTTCAATTTCCGGTATCGTACCCGATTTAATATTTACTCCTCACGGTATTTCTTCCCGGATGACCATCTCACACTTGATTGAATTAGTGGGAGCTAAAGTAGGCGCCTTGTCTGGAAGATTAGTTGATGGTACTTTATTTGAGGGTGAATCAGAAGAAGATATAAGATCAGAATTGTTACAGCTAGGTTTTAGAGAAGATGGAAAAGAAGTCTTCTATGATGGAAGAAGCGGGAAACCAATGCTGGCTAAAATTTATGTAGGGAACATGTATTATTTGAGATTACGGCACATGGTAGCCAACAAGATTCAATCTCGAGCAAGAGGTCCAATCCAGCTTCTTACCCGTCAGCCAACCGAAGGTAAGGCTAAGGAAGGAGGATTAAGATTAGGGGAGATGGAGAAAGACACTTTAATAGCCCACGGTGCGTCCTTATTACTTAAGGAAAGGTTTGATGCAGATAGGGTAGTGGTTCCAATATGTGAAAAATCAGGGCTGATGGGGTACTATGATTTCCGCCGCGGAGGAAGAGCAATATCTCCAATGTATGGTGAAGATTCGACCATGTCTAATGTTGAGATGAGTTATGCCTTTAAGCTGTTATTGGACGAATTTAGAAGCTTGGGGATATATACCAAATTAAATTTGGTGAATAAGTATTAAAACTAAAAAGTATTAAAACTAAAATATTAAACATAAACCCTTGGAGAAATAAAAAAAATAAAATAACTTAAAAAACAACTAATAATTTGAACACATCAAATAAAAAATATTAACTAAAAAATTTAAAGAACATCAACTGAAAAACACTAAAAAATATTAAAATAAATCTTAAAATAAACATTAAGATAATTTAAAAAACACAAAATAAACACAAAGGATAAACCATGATCGACCAGCAAGTGCATAAAAAAATTGGAAGTATTTCCTTTGGGATATTTTCTCCCAAACAGATTGTTGATTCAGCTGCTGCTAAAATAGTTACACCTGAACTTTATGATCGGGAAGGTTATCCGGTAGATGGCGGACTGATGGATTTACGCTTAGGGGTTATTGATCCGGGGTTGAGATGTAAAACCGACGGGGGTAAATTAAAAGAATCGTTTGGACACTTTGGTTATATTGAATTGGCCAGGCCGGTAATCCATATTAAATTTGTAAGGCAGGTTTTAGATCTTCTTAAATCGACCTGCAAATCATGCGGGCGGGTTTTGATACCAGATGATAAATTCAAAAAATATATTGCTCAAGTTCACAAAATTGGCGAAGAAGAAGGATTTGAAGCCCGCAGGCGGCACATTAAGGATATTGTTAAAAAATATAAGATCAAGGACAAATGTCCGCATTGTGATACTAAACAAGATAAAATTAAACTGGAAAAACCATATAATTTTTATGAAGAGGAAATTCGTTTAAGTCCGATTGAAGTTAGAGCTAGATTAGAAAAAATACCTCAGGAAGATCTGGAAATATTTGGATTTAAGTTGGAGAATTTCCGTCCGGAATGGTTAATTTTGACTTCGTTGCAAATTCCTCCAGTTACCATGCGTCCAAGCATAACCTTAGAGTCAGGTGAACGGTCGGAAGATGACTTAACACATAAGTTGGGTGATATAGTGCGGATAAATCAGCGTCTGTTTGAGAATATTAACGCTGGAGCTCCAGAGGTAATTATTGAAGATCTATGGGATTTGCTGCAATATCATGTTACCACTTTTTTTGATAATGGGGTAGCTCAGCTTCCGCCGGCTAGACATCGGGGCGGGCAAATTCTTAAAACCTTAGCCAGCAGGATTAGCAGCAAAGAAGGACGAATAAGACACAATCTGGCTGGTAAAAGAACCGATTTCTCAGCCCGTACAGTTATCAGTCCAGACCCGTTAATTGGCTTAAGTGAGGTGGGTGTGCCTAAAGTAATGGCCATGAATCTTACTGTTCCAGAAAGGGTTACAGAATGGAACAAGGAATATTTAATTAATTATATCCAGCGCGGGCCCAAAGAATACCCCGGGGCGAATTACATTCTTAAACCTGATGGCAAAAGAAAATCTATTACTGATGAAACCAAAGCTGAAATTTTGGAGGAGTTGGATGTTGGTTATATTGTGGAGCGTCATTTGATTGACGGCGACATTTCTCTTTTCAACCGGCAGCCTTCTTTGCACCGGATGAGTATGATGTGTCATCTCGTTAAAGTTCTTCCAGGTAGAACCTTCCGCCTTAACCCTGCTGTTTGTAATCCGTACAACGCAGACTTTGACGGTGACGAGATGAACCTCCATATTCCACAGACGGAAGAAGCGCGTGCCGAAGCTAAAATTTTGATGCTGGTTGAAACTCAAATTATCAGTCCAAGATATGGATTAAGTGTAGTTGGCTGTGTACAAGATGCAATCACCGGTAATTATCTGTTAACTAAAGAGCTAATTTTAGACCGTAAGGAGGCTATCGATTTACTTTACCGATGCGGGGTGGATGATTTTTCCCGTTTACCAACTAAGGAAAAAATTGATGGTAAGGATGTTTTCTCAGTCCTTCTGCCCCAAGATTTTAATTTTATTGGAAAGGATAAAAGCGGCAACGACGTACACATTGTAAATGGTGTCTTAAAAACCGGGTTTATGGATAAAGCCAACCTGGGACAGGAAAGCGGATTAATGCTTAGGAATATTTATGAGAAATATGGAGCCTCTTTTACCTCTGATTTATTGGGAAAAATATCTAAATTAGGGCTGGTAGTTTTATCTAAACGAGGTTTCTCCATAGGTTTGGATGATATGGATTTGATGGATGAAACTAAAGCTGAAGTTAAGGACATAATAGATAAGGCGGAAGCTGAAGCTCTTAAATTAATTGATAAATATTATTCCGGATCATTAGAAACATTACCGGGAAGAACTGCTGCTGAAACATTGGAATTAAGAATATTAGAAGTTCTTAACCGGGCTAGGAACAAGAGCGGTGATTTAGCAGTTAGGCAAACTCGAACTAGTGCCGCTTTAGTCATGGCTAAGAGTGGGGCTAGAGGAAACCCGCTGCAAATTGCTCAGATGACGGCTTTAGTTGGTCAGCAGGCTTTGCGAGGAAAAAGGATTGAAACGGGGTATAGCGGCCGAACATTGTCTTATTTTAAGAAAAATGATTTGCGTCCGGAAGCTAGAGGTTTTATAAGAAGTAATTTTAAAACTGGTTTGACTCCGCATGAATTTTTCTTTGGTTCAATGACTGGACGGGACGCTTTAATGGACACAGCCTTGCGTACTCCTAAATCAGGTTATCTCTATCGAAGACTGTCCAACGCCATGCAGGATCTAAAAGTAGAGTACGATGGTACAGTAAGAGATGCCAGTGGAAACGTAGTTCAGTTTTTATATGGTGAAGATGGTCTAGATGTATCTAGGACTAAGAATGGGGTTATTGATGTTAAACGGATAGTGCAGCAAACAGTGGGCGAGAGTAAAGGCAGTAAAGAGAGTAAATAAGGTGAAGGAAATGAAGAAAGAACAAGAAGAAATCTTAAAAGAGTACAGCGGTAAATTGCCGGAATCAATTTTGGAAGAAGTTAGAGTTTCATCTCCAGATAATATCTCTAAGACTGACTTGAAGAAAGTTTTGGAAATTGTTGAAGCAGCTTACCTAAATGCTCAAGTTGATGCTGGGGAATCAGTAGGTTTAGTTAGTGCAGAAAGTATCGGTGAACCGGGTACGCAGATGACTCTTAACACTTTCCACTTGGCAGGGGTTGCAGAGAT
This sequence comes from Candidatus Nanoarchaeia archaeon, assembly GCA_035289845.1. GTDB lineage: Archaea > Nanobdellota > Nanobdellia > Woesearchaeales > GW2011-AR9 > DATDWB01. The sequence goes on from DATDWB010000012.1 coordinate 13,253, forward strand.
GAACGTAACTACTGGTCTGCCGCGGATAATCGAAATATTTGACGCCCAGAAATCAATCAAGACTCCGACTATGGAAATTTTCTTAAAAAGTCCTCACAATCAGATTGAGAATATCAAAAAATTTGCCACTCTCATCAAAGAAACACTATTCCGTGATTTGGCACTAGAGTATTCCTTAAGTATTTTTGATCAGACCTTAAAAATAAAAATGAATCGGCCGTTAGTTGAAGATTATGGGTTAACAGTTAAAGAATTGGTTAAGCTTATCAAACCTAAAATTAAAAAATTTGCCTTGGAATCAGATGATGAGTCCATTACTTTCCTTCATAAGGGCAAGACGGAAGCCATCAAGGAATTGTATTCGCTAAAAGAAAAGATTCGTGACCTAAAAATTAGAGGAGTTAAAGGAATAAAGCAAGTTCTTCCGGTAAAGCGGGGGGAAGAATATATTATTTTAACTTCAGGAACAAACTTAAAGGATGTATTAGAACTGCCGGAAGTCGATTCAACTAGGACAACCTGTAATGATGTGTATGAAGTATACTTCGTGTTAGGTATTGAAGCGGCTCGAGAATCTATAATTCAGGAAGTTTACAAGGTAATTGATGCGCAAGGATTAAATATAGATGTAAGGCACATAATGATGGTGGCAGACATAATGTGTGTTAGTGGTTTAGTTAAGGGTATAACTAGGTACGGTGTAGTAAGCGAGAAAGCCAGCGTCCTGGCTCGGGCTTCGTTTGAAACTCCAGTTAAACATTTGATCAATGCGGCTTTGGAAGGGGAAGTTGATAACCTGTCTTCAGTAGTGGAGAATGTAATGATCAACCAGCCGGTTCCTTTGGGTACAGGGCTTCCGGGATTAATAACCAAGTTTAAATAAATGTTAAAAATAATCTGAAGGATTGTGATATAAATGGCTAAGAAAGAATTTAGTGATAAATTAAAAGAATTAAAAATTGCAGTTCAGGAAAATAAAGCGGTATTTGGAGCAGAAAAAGTATTGAAGGATCTAAAAGCTAAAAATATATCTAAACTATTTCTTGCCTCCAACACCCCTGCTGACCTGAAGGGAGATCTACTTCACTATGCTAAGTTAGCGGGCGTGAGCTGGGATGAACTAGAATTAAATAATGAAGAATTAGGCATATTCTGTAAAAAAAACTTTTTTGTTTCGGTTATCGGGATAAAATAGTCCAAAGACATTATAGCTATAGCTATTTTTTGGGATAGGCAAACAGGAGAATAAAATTGGGAAGACTTATACTTAATCAAGAAGAGTTAGGCTTATCTTCAATCATGGAACGTCTTACTAGGGCCAGAGTAAAAGATTGTTTTAAGGATGAGGATACAATCTATTTTGTAGTTGCCGAAGGAGAGATGGGTAAAGCCCTAGGCAAAGGAGGGGTCAATATTAAGCGAGTCCAAAATGAATTAGGCAGACGAATAAAAGTTATAGAATATGCTGATAATTTAGTTGATTTTGTCAGAAATATAATTTTACCGCTTAAAGTGGCGGAAATAATTGATCAAAATGGGACTGTAATTATTAGGGATGATAAAAAAAAAACAAAAAGTTTATTAATAGGCCGTGGAAGAAAGAACTTAACTTTAATCAAGAGGGCGGTCAGCCGTTTTTTTAATGTGGAAGTAGTGGTAGAATAAGTAAATTACCAAAATAAATAATCAAAATAAATAACCAAAAATGGGTAACAAATCTAAAGGCCTGGGAGCTGCTAAAAAGCTTAAGAAACGAAGAAATCAGTTTAAGTTAGTTAGTAAGACCAAGCTTAAAAAGAAGTATGACCCTTTAGCAGGTTCATCCCAAGCCAAAGCTATAGTTTTGGAAAAGATTCAAGTGGAAGCTAAACAGCCTAACTCGGCGATGAGAAAATGTGCCCGGGTGCAGCTGGTAAAAAACAGTAAACAAGTTACGGCCTTTATGCCTGGTGATGGAGCCCAGAAGTTAATTAACGAGCATGATGAAGTTATTGTGGAATGCATCGGTGGAAAAATGGGACGGGCCAAGGGTGATATCCCCGGTGTTAGATGGAGAGTTATTAAAGTTAATGATCAAAGTTTAAACGCCTTATTACGAGGTAAATTAGAGAAAGCTAGAAGGTAAAAATGATGGAAGGCATAAAATTTTTCAATAAATGGGATCAGGAAAAAATAGTAATTGAAGATCTAGGTTTAGTTAGGTATATCAATCTTGAACCTAAAATTATGCCCAAGACTGGAGCTAGGTATGCCGGCAACAGATTTCATAAATCAAATACCTTTATAGTTGAACGATTGGCTACTAAATTGATGGGTTCCGGTCACAAAGGAAAAAAACATTTTATGAGTTCCGGCCATAATACTGGTAAAAAAAACAAGGTTCTCAAGATTGTGGAAAATGCATTGTCTAAAGCTGAATCTAAATTGAAACAGAATCCCTTGGCAATCTTAGTTAAGGCCATAGAAAATGCTGCTCCTCGAGAAGAGGTCATTTCGATCGAATATGGTGGTGCAAGGTATCCCAAGGCCGTGGATGTATCTCCTCAAAGAAGAATTGATTTGGCGCTTAGATATATTACTCAAGGGGCTTACACTAAATCCTTCAACAAGAAAGTTAAAATTGAAGATGCGTTAGCGGAAGAGTTGATTTCGGCTTACAAATTATCCACTAAAAGCAACGCCATTTCTAAGAAAAGGGATTTCGAGAGGCAGGCTGCTAGTAGTAAGTAGGTTGGGGGGTATTCTTTAGTTGTTCCGTAAAGTTTAAATCATCAATTCGATTGCTACTTTTCAATGGTTTTAAGGTTGGATAAAATTCTGGATACTTATATTCAACAAGCTTTAAATGATTTTTCTACCAAGTCTGATCTGAAGACTTTAGCGGGCAATGTGTCGGAGATTTTAAGGACTAAATATTCTTTAATATCTCCCCAAATTTATACTGAAACGGTGAAGGTAAAATTAATTCCTGGCAACAGTGAAGAAATATTGAGAGGTTTACTAGCTCACTCGGTTTTTGGATCCTATGATCCGGGGATTAAGAACAAGACTCAATCCTGCACCTTAGATGGACCTTATACTTATTTAACTTTACAGACAGTCATAGATGTAGAGTATTCTTCTAAGGGTTCTAAAACTTTAGAGCTGGGAAATAGATTAGTTAGAAGTTTGCAAACCAAAATTGAATTAGAAATTAAACGTGATGCCGGTTTGGGAGGAGATCTGAGTAATAATAGGGTGCCCGAATTTAGGATAAGCGATGTTGATTTCAACTTTGAGGACCATATTACACGAAAAGGAACTTACCAACGGGAAACTAAACCGGTCTCAGTTAAAATACCTTCAGTACCAGAAGAAGTGGTTGAAAGGGGTATATATGCCAAAAGTGCTTACTATGACGTCTTGAAAGAATCTAAACTTAAAGGCCTTACCGGCGATCTACCAGAACCTAAACTATACTTGTTATTTATTCCCGGAAAGAGTGATTTTGTGGAAAAAGTAAAGCGGATGGATGGTTCAGGCGGCCCGCATTCAGCTTTAGTATTAAGGGTTAATGAAATTTATAATCATCTGGTAGCTAAATGGGATGCTAATACTAAGGAAGAAGATAGGGGTGATTTGGTCCAGTCACTCTTAGCTCAGAGTTTGGTGGTTAGAAAACCGGAAGAAAACATTGGCAGTCTGAAACAGTCGGTTTTAGCTCAGGCTCCGATTAAAGAGCGGGAGGAGAGCACCAGCGGCTGGAGTGGTCCTCCGTCCAAAAGGTTCAAAAAATTGGACTATGATGATAATAAAACTGATTCTGATAAAAAATAGCGTAATCACTAGTTAGTGGCAAAAATAGAAAAGTTTATAAATGGGGGTTTGTTTTATAGGTATAAAATGACTAATAAACTAAAAAGAAGAGTAATAAAATACAAAGTAAAAAACTCAGGGGAAGGGAAGGAACATCCTCTTACTTTTCCTATCTTCGCTTTAACTGGAGCTTTGTTTTTAACAACTGCTGTTATATATGTAAATAAACTCATGAATCATGATCCTGAATTAGTAGTTCTTCAAGAAAAGGATCATTATCCTATTCCCAGAAGTCTAAAGGAAAATAAACGGTTTAGTGAAATTGAAGATCAACATTTGAAGACTGCTAGTAATTTAGTTAGTATTGTGTGTGGTTATGGAGGAAGAGGCACGGGGGTATTGATCAATCCGTACCAAATTGTCACTGCTTACCATGTGATGGATAATTGTAAAAATTACGAATTACGTGATCCAGTTACTGGAGATACAACAAAAATGATTGCTGATATTTTACTATCTGATACAAAAGCAGATTTAACTGTTATTAATTTAAAACATTCTATGCTGGAAGCTTACAGTTTAGCTTTCGCCGAGGGTGAAATAAAGCCCGGAAGAAAAGTTGCTTTAGTAGCGTTAGATTACTCGGTTAATCCAGTGGGAATATATTATGAACGAGGAGAAATAACCGAAGTAGGGACAAAAGATAATATACAAAAATTCCGAACTAATGTTCCAGTAATTCACGGAACTAGTGGTGGAATTTGGGTGGATGAGGAAACAAACGAAGTTATTGGTTTTAATACTGAACTGTACCTAGGCTCATTTAATTATGCTTACAACGGCCCCACCGTTGACAGAATAAAAGTAGTTAAACGAGATCGAGAATTAACTTCAGCGGAAAAGAAGATTAAACAGGAAAGAGATAAAAAAGACCTTGAAAAAGTAATGGTTACTTATGATAATTATCAAGCTGAACAAAAACAATCAACTCTTAAAGAAGAGGAAGATGAAGCTATTAAAATTAGAATTATATACGAAGCTATGAAAGAAACAGTTGAACGTAAAATAAAGTAAAGAGAACTTTGCAAAATTAGATTATTTATTAGCAAAGTTCTAAAGAGAATTCGAAATAAACGTAATTTGGGCATTAAACAAACGATATATTAACCAAAATTACTTTTTTTCAAACTTCTCTAAATTAATTATAAGATATAATAAAATGGCGCAATACAAATCGTATCCTGAGGATGTTCCTAAATATAGGAATGACATTCTAAAAGCAACTGGTGTTGTGATGTCTTCATTGGTTGTTGCTAGTATTATAGCTCCTATATTAAAAAACAAACTGAATAACCGGCCGAAACCAGAAACAGAGGTTAACACTACTCCTTTACCTCAAATTGTAGTTATTCAAGAAAAAGATTATTATCCTATTCCCAAAAGTCTAAAGGAAAATGAACGGTTTAGTGAAATTGAAGATCAACATTTGAAGACTGCTAGTAATTTAGTGAGTATTGTGTGTGATAATAACAAAAGTGGTACGGGGGTATTGATTAATCCGTACCAAGTTGTCACTGCTAACCATGTGATGGATAATTGTAAAAATCCTAAGTTATCTCACTCCCTGGAGATCGATGAGTTTGTTTTCATTCCCCAAGCTGATTTTGCAGTTATCAATTTAAATAGGTTCTACCCTGCTGCTTACAGTTTAACTTTTGCTGAGGATGAGATTAAGCCGGGAAGAAAGGCAGCTTTGGTGGCTTTAGATTATTCAGTTAACCCCCCCGGTATATTTTATGAAACGGGGGAAGTAGTTGAAGTAAACCTGATAAAAGGCGTAAGAACGTTAAGAACTAACATCCCCTGCATCCATGGAACTAGCGGGGGGATATATGTAGATAAAATAACCAGCGAAGTAATAGGTTTTCACACTGATTATTATGTTAGTGTAGGTTCTATAAACAGTTACAACGGGCCTACAGTGGACATAGTTAAGGTGGTGAAAAGAGAACGGAAGTTGAAGCAGGAAGAGGAAGATATCAAGTGGCATAGAGAAGATTTGGAACGGTTAGTTGAAAAAAAATATAAAAAAAATCAACTAAAAACTGAAGATCAGAAAACTAGCACTAAGAAATACACCCCCAAAATTCCGGGCAAAAAGAGCCGGAAAAAATGAGATATTTTTTTGACAGCAAATACAGTCAATGATTTTTTAAATAGCTCTTATTTCTAACACTTTATGAATATCTTAGGAGTTGAATTCACTGCCCATACCTTTGGAGTGGGTATTGTATCTGATAAAGGAATGGTTTTGGCTAATGCTAAATCTAGTTTTACTTCCGATGACCAAGGAATGGTCTTGGAAGTGGTGGCTGAACATCATCAGCGGGAGGCCGAAAAAATCCTCGCTCAGGCTTTTAAAGAGGCTAATTTAACTTGGAAAGACATTAAATTTATGGCTTATTCTGCCGGTCCAGGTCTTGATCCGGTGCTGTGGGCCGGGTATAAAATTGTGAAAGAGTGGGCTCAAAAACATGAGAAAAAATTGGTGGGAGTAAATCACTGCGCTGCTCATCTAAGTATTGGGAAAATATGGAACAAATTGAAAGATCCATTGTATTTATACGTTTCCGGAGTAAATACCCAAATTATTACCGTTATAGGCCCCAAATATCGAGTTCTGGGGGAGACTATTGACATTGGGCTGGGCAATATGCTGGATAAATTTGGTCGAACTTTAGGCATGGGGTTTCCAGCCGGTCCTAAAATAGAACTTTTAGCCCAGAAAGGAAATTATGTGCCCCTACCCTATGTAGTTAAAGGAATGGATACCTCTTTTAGTGGAATATTAACTAAAGTACAGCAATTGTTTACTTCTGGGAAAGCCAGCCGGGATGATCTTTGTTTTTCAGTCCAAGAGACCTGTTTTGCCATGCTGGCAGAAGTAGTAGAAAGAGCTCTGGCTCATACTGAAAAGAAGGAATTACTACTTGTGGGAGGAGTGGGGGCTAACAAACGGTTCTGTGAAATGCTGGATTTAATGTGCCAGGAACGAGGAGCTAAATTTTTTAAAGTGCCAATGGACTTGGCGGGAGATCAGGGAGCGATGATTGCCTGGGAGGGATATCTTAGAAGCAAGGAGAGCGGAGATCGGGAAGTAAATGCCCATTGGCGGGTGGATGAAGTATGATCCGCCGGGCAAGATTAGAAGATGCTTTAGCAATTCAGAGAATTGCAGTAGAGCGGACAGTCAGCCGAGACTCGCCAGTATCCGGACTAGTGGAATATCCTATCCGGTCGGTGGAGTGGTATGCGGATAAGATTAAAAGTCCTTATTTTTTAGTTGATGAAGATGAGGGGAATATATGTGGTTTTTCTTCGGCTTATGATTCTTATTTCCTGCTAGAGGGAGGAAGATTTGCCGACGATGAAATTGTAACTTGGCTGTTGAATAAATTGGATGAGTTTGTGTATTGGGATCAGCTGGTAGTGGATAAAGGTTGGGAGAAAAAGGGGGTAGGAATGAAGTTAGCTGAACGGTGCCTATCATCTACTAAATCTCATAAATTAGTGGGAGTAGTAGGTCACAAACCAATCTTTAACGAATCGTCAGTGCGGCTAATCAGTAAATTAGGTTTGTCGTTAGAGGAATATATGACGGCATATGGGGGGTTGGTGTTTGGGGTGTATTGGAGAAGGTAGTATATTTGACAGAAAGGCATACATTATCTCTATTTCACCGACATATTTATAAACTACTAAATTCTAATTATTTTTATAGTTTATCGTCGATAAAGTAACTATTAAAATTATTAAACTCTGAGGCTAATAAATGGATCCTAAACCAGATACTAATCTACCTGAACCTAGCTATGGCGCAGCCCAAATTACAGTACTGGAAGGGCTGGAAGCAGTCCGGAGACGTCCGGGGATGTACATTGGGGATACTAGTCTTAGAGGCCTCCATCACTTAGTTTGGGAGATAGTGGATAATTCCATTGACGAAGCTTTAGCTGGATACTGCACTAAAATAGTGGTATTAATTCATCCAGACAACTCGGTTACGGTGTCTGACAACGGCCGGGGTATACCTGTAGATATTCATCCCAAGTTAGGTGTGCCGGCAGTTCAGGTGGCTTTGACTAAACTCCATGCTGGAGGTAAGTTTGACAAGGATTCATATAAAGTTTCAGGTGGGCTGCATGGGGTAGGATTAAGTGTAGTTAACGCCTTATCGATTGAATTACAAGTTCAAGTTAAGAGGCAGGGGAAGACTAATTTTCAAAAGTACAGCCGAGGCAATCCCCTAACTGAACTGCAAGTAACAGGTGAAACTAATGAACGGGGAACAATAGTTCATTTCAAACCCGATCCGGAAATATTCAGTGAAACCGTTTTCCATTATGATATTTTAGTGAAACGATTACGGGAGCTAGCTTTTTTAAATAAAGGATTAATAATCGAATTAGTAGATGAACGGGAAGAAAACAAAACTGAAATTTTCCAATATCAAGGGGGAATTAAGCAATTTGTGGAATTCATTGACCATAATAAGGCTCCATTGAATCAAGTTATTCATTTTGAGAAATCCAAGAATGGGATGGAAGCGGAAATCGCCCTGCGTTATAATGCGGGGTATCAGGAAAATGTTTTTTCTTATGTAAATAACATCAATACGGCCGAAGGAGGAACTCATCTCTCTGGATTTAAGACGGCCTTGACTAGGGTCTTAAATAATTTTTCTAAACAGACCGGATCAGATAAGGATTTCAAGTTGACGGGGGAAGATGTAAAAGAAGGACTTACGGCCATTATTTCGGTTAAAGTTCAAGAGCCCTTGTTTGAAGGGCAGACCAAGACCAGGCTAGGAAACAGTGAAGTAGGGGGAATAGTGAGTTCAATAACTCATGATGAACTGAATAAATTCTTTGAAGAAAATCCTAATTATGTAAAAGTAATAATTGCCAAATGCTTAGATGCAGCTAAGGCTAGAGAAGCAGCGCGTAAAGCTAGAGAATTGACTCGACGAAAAAGTGCGTTGGAAGGTTCTGGGCTGCCAGGAAAATTGGCTGATTGCAGCAACCGTGATCCAGCTAAGTGTGAAGTTTATCTGGTGGAGGGCGATTCAGCGGGTGGAAGTGCTAAGCAAGGACGCAGCCGAGAATTCCAAGCAATTCTGCCGTTGAGAGGTAAAATTTTAAACGTTGAAAAATCAAGGTTACATAAAATAATGCAGAATAAAGAAATAATATCTATGATTATTGCTTTCGGAACCAGTGTAGGAGAAGAGTTTGATTTAACCAAATTAAGATATCATAAAGTTATAATAATGACCGATGCAGATGTAGATGGATCGCATATCATGACCCTGCTGTTAACTTTTTTCTATCGATACATGAAACCGCTGATCGAGCATGGGCATGTTTATCTCGCTCAGCCGCCATTATACAAGCTGCAGAAAGGTAAAATTGTAAATTATGTTTATACCGACCAGGAGAAAGAGAAGTATTTAGCGCAAATGGGAGAAGGAGTAAGCATCCAGCGCTATAAAGGTCTGGGAGAGATGAATCCTCGGCAATTATGGGATACGACTATGGATCCGGAAGTTAGAACTCTAAAGCAGGTTACAATTGAGGATGTCCTGGCTGCCGACCAGATGTTTACCGTTTTGATGGGGGATGAAGTTGAACCTCGGCGGGAATTTATTGAGAAGCATGCCAAGGAAGTAGTTAATTTAGATGTGTAAATATTGTATTTTATTACAAAGTTTTTAAAAAGGGAGTGTTTTTTGTAATATTATTTGATGCATAAATGTAAAGTAGGGATACGAGAAAGCACGCTTTCTGGGAAATGCATAAGGAGAAAATAAAATGGCAGGTACAAGAAAGCACGCTTTCTGGCCTGTTTTTATAGGAGGATTTTAAAATGGCAGGATTTGATAAAAATTTAGATAAAGAATTGTTTTCTGAATCAGTTGATTTTGATCGGAGTGTAATAACCGTAGCAGTGTTTTCTTACAATGAAGGAATATCCAAGCTGCAGTTGAGTAGGCAGAATAAGAACGCAGAAGGCGAATTGTCGTTTGCTAAATTGGGACGTATGACCAAGGAAGAAGTTAGTGTAGTTATGCCTTTGATGGAGAAGGCGAGGAAGCATTTGTAATGTTTTTCAAAAACTTATCTTTAACTAAACTTATTATACAGCCATCCCGCTAGAAGCCCTATCACCAAACCGCCAATAGCTGCTTCCGATATCCCGGCTATGGTTCCAAAGATAGTGGGTGAATAGGATAGAAGGACGGTCTGAAGAAGTTCACTATTTCCTTTAAGACTGTGAATTAAGGCGGCCAGACCTAAAATTATAGCTAAAGTGTAAGCCAAAGCTTGAGTATTACATACTACTCTTACCGGCAGCTTAGGCAGTTTTACTAGTTCTATTTTTGATTTAAATTTAAGTTTTTTGCCATCTAACTTTTTTATACTTCTCCTTTTAGCCATAAACTTAAGTAATATTTATTTGGTTTTAAACGTTTCGGTTGACTAAGGTAAGAGTTTTTAGATATCAGCAATCAAATCTTCAAACTGGTAACCTTACTCACTCCTTCATGCATGCTGATACCAAACAAAGTATCAGCTTCGGCAATCACCGAGTCGTTGTGAGAAATTAAAATGTACTGAGCCGAATTGCTGTAATCCCGCACCAATTTAGCCAGGCGTTCTGCATTATGTTTGTCCAAGGCAGCATCAATTTCATCTAAAATGTAGAATGAAGCGGGCTGGTATTCCTGGATGGCAAAGATAAATGACAACGCAGTTAAAGTTTTTTCTCCTCCTGACAGGGATTTTATGTCCATAAAACGATTACCGGTTAATTTAACTTTAATGCTTAAACCATCTTCAAAAGGATTATCACTATTATCCAGTTCCAAGTAGGCCTTTCCTTTAGCAAATAAATTAGAGAAAATGCGGGAAAAGTTCTCGTTAGCTAGATTAAATGTTTTAAGGAAATTTTCTTTTTTCTTAGTTTCTATTTCGTTCATTAAAGTCAGAACGTCAGTTTTTTCCGTACTTAGTGATTCTTTTTTCTCAATTAAATTGTTGTACTCTTTTTCTACTTGTTCATAAATCTCTAAGGCTTTAAGATTGACTGCCGACATCTGAGCCAGCATGACTTCAAACTTGCTTATTTCCCGGTGTAATTCTTCCGCCGAAACATTGCTTAGCAATTCAACGCCTTTAAACCTGCTGAACTCTTCCTCTAATCCGGCCAGCCTAGCCTTAACTTCAGCATTTTTTAAAGAAACCAAATTCAAGTTTCGTTCACCGTCGCGGGTTTTCTCACGGATGTTCTCAATTTCGATTTCATTCTTATTAACCTCTGAACTAAATTTCTCCCGTTGGTTGAACAGTTCTTTATACTTAGAATAGAATTCCTGGCTCTGTTTTTCTTTCTCTTTAAGATCCTTGTCACTTTCAGTTACTTTTTTAGTCAAGACAATTATTTCTTCACCAAATATTACTTCCTCTTTTTCCTGCTGTTTCATGATCTCAGCAATTTTTTCTTTTTCAGGAGCAATCATCTGCTCAATTTGGTCTTGGTTATTTTTAAGCTCGTTCTCTAATTTTATGATCTGCTCCCGGCATTGCTGTTTAGATTCTTCAAAGGCGCTTAGCTGAGCTAGTAAATTAGGATTTCTTAATTCATTTACCTGAGTTCTCAAAGTTTGTTTTTTTATTTTTAAGTTAGCTAAATCACGATTGATAAGGGAGATATCCCGCTGGGTTTTATCTAGATCAGCAGTTACAATTTTTAACCGTTCCTGCAGCTCCAATTTTAATTTAGAATTGGCTTCCAGGTCTCCTGAATCCAGATGCAAGCTTTTCTCCAACTTTATAACTTCAGCTTCCAATTCTGCCCGCTTATTACGCAGGAAGGAAATTTCTTTCTCGTTAGCCTCCCGCTTAGTTTCTAAATTAGAAATTACTCCTTGACTTTGAGAAATTTCACCCTCCAACTTTTCTAGCAGATCCAGGGAATCTTTTTCCTTGAATCCCAGGGTTGCTTTTTTAGCAATAAATCCTCCCTGCATCACCCCGCTGCTTTCAACGGCATTACCATCTATGGTGGTCATTTTTATTCGTCCAATACCTACCTTTCTAGCAGTATCAATATCGTCTACTACCAGAGTGTTGCCAAAAGTGTAAGCGAATGCTTTTTCAAATTTAGGCTGGTAAGTAACTAAATTAAGAGCGAATTCGTGTACTCCCGGAGTTTTGATTAATTTTTTATCCTCAGAACTAATTTCTGGGTAGCGGATTTTGTTTAAAGGTATAAATGAAGCTGAACCCAGCTTGTTGGATTTAAGATATTTTATACATTCAGCCGCAACTTTATCATCGGACACCACAATATGTTTCATCCTGCCTCCAGCAGCTGTTTCCAAAGCTAAAGAATATTTTTTGTTGGCTTGTCCTAATTCAGCAATTGTACCATAAACTCCCTCAAACTTTTTCTTGTTAATTATAATACTGCTGACTGCTGCATTGCTGGATAATTGGGCTTGAATAGATGCATTCTTGGCCTCAAGTTTAACCCGTTCTTCCTCAATCTCAGCCAGGTTGCGTTTAGCGTTAGCTATCTGAGAAGCAAAACCGCTGTCTTGATCTAAGCAGTGGTTTAATTTTAAGGTGGCAGTTTTAAAATCATTCTTAAATTGCTGTAAATTTTTAATCTGTTCCTTATTTTCTTTCTCTACTTCCTTGACTTTTTTCAACCGTTCATCGATTGTTTGCAGTTGATATTCAACCCGGTCCTTTTCCCGCAGCAATTCCTGCTGCGATTGACGGCATTTTTGAACCTCTTCCTGTTTTTTTTCTATCAATTGGTCTTTATCTTCAATTTCTAAATCTAATTCCTGGGAAGTTTCAATTTTATGTTTTTTCTTAAATTGGCTAATGTTATTTTCTAATTCTTGTTTTTCTTGGCGTTTGGAATTAAGAAGATCACCGCTTTTCTTTTTATTTTCACCCAAAACGGAAGTTTTCTTTTCCAAATCTTTAATTTCTTCCTTAAGCTGATCCTTACGTAATTTTATTTTGTTGATTTCATCTTTCAAGGTGGAAATCCGGGCTTTATCTTTAGTGATATCAACCTTTAAATCTTCAATTAGACGATGAATTCTTAATTGTTCTTTTTCTCCCTTCTGTTCAATTTGCTGGTTAATTTTATTTATGGATTCTTTTTGTTCGTTTATTTTAAACTTCAATTCTTCAATCTGCTTTTCAGCAGAATTTATTTTTTGCTGATAGGAATTAATCTCCTGATCATATTTGTCCTTGATTACCTGTCTATCTTTCATCTGCAGGTTAACATAGGTGGCCTTGCTGGAATTAATTTTATCTTTCAGCTCTTTAAATTTAAGAGCTTGATCCCGGTCTTTTTTAAGTTCTTTAAGGTAAGTTTTTCGTTCTTTGAGGATAATGTCGGCGTTGTTTAGTTTTTCATCAACTTTATTTAATTCCAAAATAGCCTTGTGTTTCTTCTCTTCATATACTGCTACATCACTAATCTCTTCAATGACCCTTCTTCTTTCTAAGGCCGACATGTCTACAAACCTAGTTATGTCGCCTTGTAAAATAATATTATATCCATCGGGATTAATTTTGGCGGTGCTAAGCAATTCTACGATTTCCGTACGGGTGCATTTTTTGTCGTTAATTCGATAAATGCTGGTTCCGGTAGAGGTTATGGTCCGGCTGATTACTACCTCTGGAGAATGGATCGGGAAGATCTTATTTTGATTAGAAAAAGCGATTTCTACCGTGCCGCTTTTAGCCGGCGTCTTGCTCTTGCCTCCATTAAATATTAAGTTAGAGGCTTTCTCGGCCCGTAGTGATTTAGCGGATAATCTCCCCAGAACGAAACAGATAGCATCCCCAATATTGGATTTACCACTGCCATTGGGGCCTAAAATACAGTTAAATTTGTTCTCAAAAGGGATATCGGTTTTATTGGCAAAACTCTTGAACCCTTTGATGCTTATGCGGTTTATTTGGGTCATTCTTTAGACTTAGAATGTTTTATTTTAGATTTATAAAGGTTGCTGTTGTTATTAGAGGTTCGATTAAAATATTGTTGGGCTAAAGTGCGGTGGTAAAAACAGGTCGTAACCTTTATAAACCTGTCCTATTCACCTTTCTTCCAAGCACCGGTAGTATAATGGCTAGTATCTCGGCCTTCCATTTTGGCCTTGGTCAAAGAGGCGAGCCGATTGTCCGGGTTCGAAAGACACGGTTTAGCTTAGAAAATCCTGCAGGTTAGCCTGAAAGACGGCAGTAAAACCAGTCTCGAAAGTCCCGGCCGGTGCATTTTCTATATTTTTCTTTAACTGTTAGTATTTTTATGTTCCTGAGTACACTTCTAAGCCCTACCTTTCAGCGGCTCTATCCTAAATCTAATTTTGTGGTCACACCATTCGCTCTTAGGAGGTATAATCGTAATCGAGCCATCCCGTAGGGGGCAACCCACCGGCTCGAGACTCATACATTTTTAAGACGTCCCGCTAATCTTAAAGGGTGGCCACAAACACTTAGGACATGTCCATTTCAGCAAAACTAATAAAAACAAATTGGTATTACCTCTTTGAATGAACCTTCACACTCATTTTTTATTTCCCGTGGCCATTTCTTTATTATTCTATAAACTAAACTTTCTTTCTTGGCCATTAGTTTTAGCTTCAGGTTTAGTAGGCATGTTAATAGATTTGGACCATTATCTAGAACATGTTTTACACGCTAAGAAAAATCGTTTTTCAATAATTGCTACTTGGAATAATTCCATTAAACTTCATCGCTTCAACCAGCGCAGTTTTATTCATGACGGGCCGGGGATCCTGATTATTACGGCGGTTCTTTTAATTTGCTCTTACTTTTATTGGCGATTGGCTTTAGCTTTAGCGATAGGTTATTATTCCCACATTTTACTGGATCATCTTCATCTTAAGAAAGAAAAATATTTTCGCGGTAAATTGGGAGCCTATTTTTTGAAAGAATCTTATTTTGAAATATGGCTGGATCTATTATTAATTATAACTATTGGGGTATTGGTTTTAGGGTAACTGTTTATTAATAGCAGGATAGATTCCTTGAGCTCTGCTCCGTTGGGATTTTTATTTTATGTTGGTAGTAAGAAAATATTATATACACCCTGATCTTAAAATATACCGCCCAGTGAGTGCGATAACTAGTGGGAGTTTAGCTTAGAAAATCCAATTGGTTAGCTCAACATCGAGTTGTAAAACTTCCTTTGTTCGCATGATTCACTGGGTTTTTATTATAACTGCCTATTGGTGGGGGTTGTTTTCAACTAAGTCAATCCAAGCACAATCTTTTTAAACAGAGTTTCCTTTTTTAATAAAATGCAAGAAATTAAAGGCCAGAAGTGCAGTTTCTGTGATGAAGACAAACTAACTTTACGAGAAGAGGAAATTGAAGTACCTTATTTTGGTAGAGTATTTGTTTTATCTATGGAATGCTCCGGCTGCCACTATCATAAATCAGACATCGAACCAGCTGAACAAAAAGAACCAGCTAGATTTACTTTTGAAATAAGTTCTGAAGATGACCTTAGCGTTAAAATTGTTAAATCCGGTGAGGCTACCCTAAAAATACCTCATATCATAACTATTGAACCGGGACCAGCATCTGAAGGATATATCACTAATATGGAAGGCATTATTGAACGAGTAAAAAAAATGGTCCAATCAGCTGCGGATCCGGAAGAGGATGATTCAGCCAAGAAAAAAGCTAAAAATATTATCAAAAAATTAAACAAAGTTTTAGTTGGCCGAGAACCGCTTAAAATTATCTTAGAAGATAAAACAGGCAATAGTGCAATCATTAGTGATAAGGCTCAGAAGAGTAAGCTTTGATTGACATCAGTATAAATTAACTTTAGGCCCAATCAATCCAAATCGGTTTGAGGATTAAAAGTTTCGGCTAGGTTTATGATATACTTGCCTTCTTCTAATTTAATAATCAAGGGTTGTTTCTTAAATAAATGGACTAAATCTAATTCATAAGTTCCAGGTTTGATAACTCGAATGGCTTCAATGTCTAATACTATCGGCCGATTGGGGTCTTCGGTCTTGACATTAATTATTTCGGCTACATCAGTTTCAATCTGTTTCTTATCTTCTTCGGTCAAATTGCTGATTAGTTCTTTGCCTTCTTCAATATCTTTCTTTTTGATATAAAAAAATAACCTAGCGCCACAGCTGCATCCACGCAAAATTTCCTTAGCTCCATCGGGGTAGAAAGTACTGCAACGTACACATTGGTGAGGCATTGGATTTATCTCTTCTTTTTGTTTTTACCCCGGTAGCGGCTGCTCTTGACCGAATCCTGGGTAAAAAGCTCAATCCGGTTAGGGTTTTGCTCAATTTTTTTAACGATTGATGCCGGGCCGATAATGGTCATTCCCTGTCTATCTCCCAGGAGCAGGGTAGCAAAAGCTCCCTTAATTTTAGTAATAGGGGCCTGCTTGCTTCTATCCGGGTAAATTACACTTAGTTCTATCCCTTTAAACTTGGCATCAATTTCATCCATGGTAATTTCAATTAGATCAGTCTCCTCCGACTTCTTTAATCGTCCTTCCATGATAACTATCCGGTCGTCCTTAACAATGTTAAGAAGTTTATTAACCCGCTTAGCGGAGGTAAGGCCTTCAATGTCATGGAAAGGCACAAATTGAAATGTAACCATTTTAAACCTCTTTATTAAACTGTATTTTTTTTAAATATTTAAAGCTTACTTTGCCAGCTTAAATAGCTTCTCGTAAAAATCTTCCACATTTTTTCCATATTTGGCGGAAATTCCTACTACTTCATACTGGGGGAAGGCGGCTTTGATAGTTTCCAAGCTGGATTTCTTTAAATCAACTTTGTTAGCCGCGATAATTACGGGTATGTCCCGGGCCTGCAGATTTCCAATTATAGTAATGTTAACTTGTGAATAGGGATCTAAAGTAGCATCCAGAACTACTACTACGGCATCCATATTATCCAGCCACTTTATAGATTCAATAACCCCTTTAGTAGCTTCCTTGGCCCGGCGCTTGGCATCGTTCTTTTTAAGACCGCGGCGGATAAAATCCTCATAATCTATCTTAGTGGCTATTCCCGGGGTGTCAACTAAAGAAAAAGTTAATTCTTTTCCCCGCTTGTTTTTGATGGTAACTTGCTCTTTAATCTTAATTTCTCTAGTTTCATGAGCAATATGTGATACGGCGGACATTTCTTCCCCCAGCCAGTCCTCACAAATCTTATTAGCTAGAGTACTCTTTCCCCCGTTGGGAGGTCCATATAACCCTAGTTTGAAGTCATTGCGCTTACTGAATGGGTTTAATTTTAATTTCTTGAAAATTTTGCGTAAAAACCTTGAAACCATTTACACCCCTCCAAATATCAATCTTAATTAAGCAGCTTATTAAATTTTTTGGTGGTGAAGGCTCTGTAGAAAGAGTCCTACTTCGCAGACCACAACCCTAAACTTAAGTATAGGAACGTGGTCTGCTTCGTCTGGTCAAGTCAAGATTATCTGCGATAATCATTGACAATCTTGACCTAGACGGACTCTTTCTACTAAGCCGGTGGTGAAGGTACTAGATGAAATTGTAATTCCTTTCCTTACTTTAAACCAATATCTTTATAAGCCCTTTATCCTTATTCTTAACTATGGAACCAGCGTTGATAATCGTCCTAATAATTACTGGGAACTTAGTATTGTATTGGTTATTTTATGGCCGAAAGAAATTTCAGCATAAATTCCAGTCAGAATTACCTCCTAAATCTTAGAGGTCAACTAGTCTAATAAGAGGTTAAAGATGCCAGAACGAACTCTAATTATAGATCATTTGAAGTTTAGTTACGAAGGTATTTTCAATCCAGGTGAGTTGTACAACCTAATTGCGGGCTGGTTCTATGACAAAGGCTGGGATTGGTATGAAAAAATTAATCAGGAGGAAGTTACTCCCCAAGGAAGGCAGATTACCTTGATTCTGGAACCTTGGAAATCTTCCTCGGATTATTACAAGCTTACCGTAAGGATAAAAATGATTATGTCAGATCTTAAAGAAGTGGATGTGGAGCATAGCGGAAAAAATCTTCGTTTAAGCCAGGGAACTGTCCGGTTGTATATCGATGGATATATTGTCAGCGACCGGAATGGCAAATGGACCAAATCGCCCTTTTATTGGTTTATTAGTTATCTGATTGAAAGAGTATTTAATAAATCTCACTTTGCCCGGATGGAAGATTGGATCCGAAGCGATGTCAGTGATTTGTATGACAAAATTAAAAGTTACTTAAATGCATTCAATTATAGTTATAAAAATGAATAGGTTAAGCGGGGTCTAGATGGAAAATTATTATGAAAAAAATCTGGTGATCAACGGCCGGGAATTAAGTTATGATGGAATATTTATTTTGGAAGAGTTGTTAGGTGTAATTAATCGGGCTTTAGAACAGCGGGGATATAAGAAGCAGGAAAAAAAAACGGAAGAAACAGTTACTGAGGCCGGAAGGACAATTTACCTGGAATTGCGCCCATTTAAAGTTAAGACCGAGTACATGAAGTATATGATTAAGATTAAGCTTACCTTAAGCAATCTTACTGAATCAGTGCAGCAGGTGGATGGTTACAAAAGGAAATTTAATAAAAGCCGGATTAGCATAATTTTTGATGCTTGGCTGCTAGGTGATTATAGCAACCGTTGGGGGATGAGTCCGTTTGTTTATTTCATGAAAGGATTAATCAACAAATATCTGTATACTTTTCCCTTGGAAAAAAACTTTAGCGGCGAGATTAGTGCGGATACAGCTTATATCCATTCGCAAATCAAGAATTATCTGGCGGAGCAGCCGGGGCAGAGCGGCAGGAAATCCTTGATTAAGGAAGAAGAAGTTAAGA
This sequence comes from Candidatus Nanoarchaeia archaeon, assembly GCA_035289845.1. Classification (GTDB taxonomy): domain Archaea; phylum Nanobdellota; class Nanobdellia; order Woesearchaeales; family GW2011-AR9; genus DATDWB01. The sequence goes on from DATDWB010000012.1 coordinate 32,014, forward strand.
AAAAAACGGGGGAGGAAGTTCTCAGCGAAGCAGAAAATCTTTAGTTGTAGAGTCTTAATTCTCTTATTTCCTATATTTTTGATTTATTTATATTGTCTATTTATTTATATTCTGGATGAGCTCCTTTACGGTAATGCTGACTAGCTAATCTTAGGTAGCTGCCAAGAACTTCATTAGGATCATACATTTCCGCAGTATTATAATCTTCCGGGTTTTCCTTAAATTCTGCTACTATCTTATCTATTGCTTCCTTTAATAAGCCCATATTTTTAGGGTCATTAAGTTTGTCCTTACTGATTATCCCTTGTGATACCTTGCCGGCATGGGATTCCATCGGTTTTTCTAATATGCTTTGCAAAGTCTTCATACTTATTTTGTTTCCTTTTTTCCTTTCTCCAAATTGTTTTTGGAAAGTATCCCGATCAATATTGAAATGATGTTCGGTGAACATATCAACATAGGGTTTACCGTTAGGATCTTTTATCTTCAGAAGGTTATTATATGAATTTTCATCCATTCCCAAGTATCTTCTATGAAGATGATACCCCAGATTGTCATAGAGTTTGTCAGATAAAGTTTTAACTTCGTTCTCATCAAATTCTACTTTGTAACGAGTCACTCCTTTATTATCTTGGTATTGGGTATGTTTAAGGAATACTTCAGTTAGAGAAGGACCGATTTGATTAAGGTGCTGTTCTTCAGCAGTATTAGCAAATTTTTTGGCAACGTGGCTAAAATCTATTTTTTTTTCTTCAGGTTTACCCTTAGTTGGTTTTTGCTCAGTAGGTTTAGCCATCATAGCTGTTAAAATTATCAATTATAAATACTTTTCTAATGTTGAGAATAATTAATATTCCCTGCGGGTGTGCTTAAAAGAATGGTTATACTTTCTTTGGGCTATAAGGATACTTATTTTCGCTTAATCTTCTCATTAGCTTCAAAGACGGCTTGCACATAAGCTTGAACAATTTCATCTAATCCGGTTACACTCAGAGTTTCGTCAGTCAATTCCTGAGCTACTCCGTGCACTTGCTGCAGGTTTTTAATTCCAGATTTGTATTTACTTAAATCGGTTCCAAACTCTTTTCTTAGTGATCCAACTACTTCTCGCTGTAAGTATTGTCCGCCGACTCTGCCAGCGAGTTGACTTACGGCTCCTAAATCGGTTCCATTAGTTCTTAAGAATTGTTCCAAGGATGGTTTATTAACTCCAGTTTTGGTTTCGGTGATAATATCCAGGTAACTTTTGCCGCTGGTAGTATCAGTCACATTTTTAAGTTGCTCATATAATTCGGGAGTCATTCCTGGAGGCGGATTTCTTCGATGAAGGTGGAAAGTCAGCTCATCTACTATTAAAGAAGAAATCTCTTTGGGATCAGCATCCGTTTTCCAATAATCTACTCCGCCTTTAGTTATTTTTTGAGAAGTTAGATAGTTCAATAAGATAGATTTCTGCAGATCTTCAATACCTGATTGGTCTTTTAGTCCTAAAAATTTCTGGTTCTCGGGACTAAGAGTGCCGGAGGCAGCATTTCCCCTACTTGAACCTCTAGGCCGGTAAATATTTTCTTCTTCTGGTCGTTCCCATTGATCATCCGGTTCGTGCGGATTCTGAACATTCGTCATAATATTGTCACTTAATAGTGGTCTTTATAAAGGTTTGGGTTTTTTGGGAATGTCCTACCATACGACTGTTAACTTTGCATGAAGTAAATTTCCCCACGTCCATACTTTAGTTGCCTGTTTCTCCAAAATTGCTGGCGTCACTTTTTTATGCAATTGGTGCATAAAATTCCAGTAAAACTGGAACA
>DATDWB010000013.1:0-45934 GCA_035289845.1 Candidatus Nanoarchaeia archaeon
ATAACATGGATTATAGTATTGCTGATACCAAAATTATTCTGCCAGGATTTATCTTCCCAGAACATTATGAGCCGGAAACCTGGAAAGTACACACGGCCAATATTTATGATTACTTCAACGAACCAGTGAAAGGCAGACTTACTGAAAAAAGTGTGCGTACTGCTGAACCCATCAGCGGAAAAATTGATTATGATATTGAAGGTAAATTAAGTGGAAATTGGTTTTTGGAAGGCTCAGGGGGATATTTTGGAAAAGAAAAATATGCCTATTGGCAAGGACATTTGGCCATTGCTTATGATTATATTGATCCGGAGAGAATTGTTTTTTCCATAGCCGGTTATGAGGGAGAAGATTCCCGCCAGTTTGGTGTTAAAGGTAATTCTCCCGATCCTGCTGAAGTTAGCACAGAAAATGGGATAATTAAATACGAGCTCGTGGAATATGATTGGATAACTCCAAATGGAAGCCCGTGGGACAGAAAATCATTAGTAAAAGGATTAAAAACCCAAAGCAATGAACTGGTGCAAGGCATACTGCTGGTTCAAGTTCTGGATAACCACAAAATAAAATTGGAACTATTTTCTGCTGCCTCGGAGATTATGGAATTTACTACCAACGTCAAAATTTATGAGAGGTGAGGGTGGTTAATTTTGGATTACGGACTATAGATTTGTCACATTAACAAAAACTATTTATAACTCCTCTGCTTTCTAAAATTGATAATGAAAACAAAATATTTTCTTTTTCTCCTGGTTTTGCTAATTGTGATAGTGGGTTGTACCTCTAAGCAACAAAAACTAGGGACACCCGGGATTGAAAATTTAGAAACAAATGAAAACATTATAATCGAAGCGGAAACTCAATCTGAAAATTCCAATAATTTAATCGTGGAAGCGGAAAACACGCTGGTTGCTGAAGTAGTGTCCTTTTCGTGGGAAAAAGATAGCGGTTCACGGATAAAGGACGGTTCAGTTCCTTACGTCCATAAATTAAATGATGGACGTGTTCGTCTCTACTATTGTAACAATAAAGGAATCTTGTCTGCTGTGTCGAAAGACGGCCTAACTTTTACACTTGAGTCAGGCCTAAGAATTGCTCCCGGAACAGGATTTGAATCCGTCGTCTGCGATCCAACTATGGTTGATCTTCCTGACGGGAGGATAAGAATGTATTACAAAGGTGCTGATACCATGAAACCTGGTCCAGGTTCAATTCATAAAATATATTCTGCCATCTCTGCGGATGGCTTAACCTTCCAAAAAGAAGGGCTCCGAATTGATTCCGAAACGAATGAAGATAAGGGTTGGGCTTCGGTTCCGGATGCGATTATTCTTCCTGACGGTCGAGTACGGCTTTATTATGTAACCGCAGCAGCCATGGAGCATGGCATTGGTTCAGCTATCTCTTCTGATGGGCTTACTTTTGTAAAAGAACCAGGGATGAGAGTTCCGAAGCTGGTTGACCCCGCATTGGTTATGATTGGAAATAAATATGTGCTTTTTGGTGCATCCATAGATGAAAGGTATGGCGGCGTTCCACGAGGAATTTATTATGTAGAATCATCGAACGGGCTTGATTTTAGTGAACCTAAGGCCGTTTTCCAAGGAACTGATGTTTATGATCCATCGGTGTTAAAGATTGATGACAGCACGGTACGGGTATTCTATGGAAAAGTTGCACCTCCACAATTGCCAGCTGTGGAAAGCCATACTGGAACGGTTGGAGGGTAGGAAGTATTAAAAAATCATAAAGATAAATAGTTTTAAAGAGAGTGAATATGGCGTATCCAAATTTTGACAATAAACATTTAGAAGAATCTTTATTTGGACCACAAGATAGGCCAAGCTTCAAAAAAGTTCCAAAGAACTTGCCAAAAAAATATATTTTAATTTATGATAGAAATCTTAAGGCTAGGATTAAAAGAAAACTAAGCCCAAAGAAAATTTCGAAATTATCTCGTACATTAATGGACTTTTATTGTTATAAAGATGTTGGAATTATTTTTATGAAAGGAGTTGGTAGCCCACATGCCGTTATGGCCCTTGAGCAACTGATAGCTTATGGTGGAAAGATTTTTTTGAATATTGGTTCTGCAGGAGGATTAAAGGAGGAAGGATTTTTTTTATGTAAGAAAGCCCTTAGAGACGAAGGAACAAGTTACCACTATATTTCTCAGGGGGAATATTCTTATCCAAATAACTTTTTAACAAATAAATTTGGAAAATTTATGAAAAAAGAAAGGATCCATTATAATGACTGTATTAGCTGGACAATTGATGCACCTTATATGGAAACAAAAGCAGAAATTGAAAAGTATTCTAAAAAAGGTATTACTACTGTTGAAATGGAAGCATCTGCGCTTTTTGCAGTTGCTTCAATAAAGAAAGTTAAGATTGCGTCTGCTTTTGTGGTAAGCGATATCCTTGGGGAAAAATGGGAAAGTAAATTTTCCACACATTCTTTTAAAAGAGGAATTGATACTCTATTTTATGCTGCACTTAAGTTTTTGGAAGGACCAAATTGAAACCAACTCCCTATAAACTAAATCTCAAAAATATTTTGCTTATAGGCTGTGAAACGTAAAGATTTGGAGTACCATAAATATTTGCTACCAAATAAGCAACTAAAACAATCTAGTTATACTCTCCAAAACCCCCAATATTTATAAAAACCAAGACTATCTCTACTTAAAGTGAGAATTAAACCCAATTATCTCTTAGGACTTATTTTCCTGGCAACCATAGTTGTCCGCTTAACTCTAGCCTTCACTATCCCTAACTTTACTTATGAATCCTATTTTCATCTGAGGCAGGTTGAACATATTACGGCTACTGGACTTCCATTATACAATGACCCATTGTCTTATGGAGGACGGGAATTAATCTTTCTGCCCCTATTCCATTATTTAACTGCTGCATTTAACCTCTTCCTGCCCCTAGAACTAGTGGCTAAGATTTTACCTAATTTACTGTTAGCTAGTCTTACGATCATAATATACCTTATCTGTAAAAAAACAGTCAAGGACGAAACCGCTTCCTTGTTCTCCGCCTTCGTAGCCGGATTTCTGCCCATACTCTACCAAACTAACAGTTTTATCCCTGAAACGTTGTTTATCCCCTTAACCTTCTGGACCATATATGCCTTTATTAACCTGCGAGAAAAAAATAAAGAAAAAAAATATCTGTTAACTTACATTTTATCGTTTCTAGCTTTATCTCTTACCAGTTCCGCTACTTTCTTATTGATAGTAGGGCTAGGAATTTACCTATTATTGAATAAATTAGAAAAAATATCTACCGGCAAGGAAGAGATTGAATTAATGCTATTCTCATTATTTTTCTTTATTTGGATACAATTTTTATTTTTCAAGCAAGTCTTGATTACGGAAGGAATTTCCTTTATCTGGCAAAATGTGCCTTCACAAATAATCAATGAATTTTTTCCAGATATTTCCATCGCCCAAGTATTGGTGTTAGTAAGTATCATTCCTTTTATTACTGGAATATTAGTTGCTTACCGATCCTTGTTTTACTTGAAAAATAAAAAACAATTAATATTCATTAGTTTTGTGGTTTCTACCACTATCTTAGCTTGGGCTAAATTGATAAAGTTTAATTTATCACTTTCGTTCTTGGCAGTAATATTGGCGATCTTGTTTGCCTCGTTTTATGTTGATTTCCGGGACTACTGGTCTAAAACCAAAGCCTCCTGGTTAAACAAACATCTATCCAAAATAATAATTGCTCTGCTGATATTGGCTACCTGTGTCCCAGCAATAAATACTTCTTTCCAGCAAATTACACCTTCAGACGAAGAGGTGGAGGCTTTCCGGTGGATTAAAGACAATACCCCCAGTGAATCTACGGTATTAGCCTTAGTTGAGGAAGGACACTTAGTAACTTACTACTCCCAAAGAAAAAACGTAATGGATGATAATTTTGCCTTAGAAGATAAAGTGGAAGAAAGGTTTAATGATATCAACATAATTTACAAGACCCAATTTCAAACCAAAGCCTTGGAATTAACCGATAAATATGAAATTGATTATGTAATTCTGTCCACCGAAGCTAAGGAAAGATATGCGCTTAAGAGCAGATTTAATTATTATACCCCGGAATGCTTTGAAAGATTATACAAAGAAGAAACTAAAGTTTACGAAATAAGCTGCACCTTGGAGATAAAAACATGAATCTACGCGAAATTAACTTTACTGCTAAGAAATATTTTAACCCGGTGATTAATAATCAGAAAGCCTATTTGTTGTTAGTGTTAGTTGGAGTATTATTATTCCCGGTTATTTCTAATTTATTAAGTGATCGGCCGCTGTTTACTGCCAGCGAGAGTTATTACCATCTTGCTCAAGCTGAAACTTGGGAATTGAGCAACCTCCACTATTGGCCCTTAACTCAAGCGGTTAAAATCTTGCCCGAGGAGGGGTTAATATTTATACCAATATTGTTGGCCATAGGATCATTTTTCTTGTTTTACGACCTAGTCCAGAAAACAAAAATTTCCCCGAAGCATACCTTCTGGGGGGTATTATTCCTAATATTATCTCCAGCTTTCATCCAAGCTTTTACTAACCTAAATTCTCAAGCCTTCTTCTTATTCCTGTTGCTGGCTGTATTTTGGCTCCTGAATCAAAATAAACCTATTATTCGCTATCTAGCAATAATTCCCTTAATACTAGCTTCCTTCATTGAGGTATATAGTTCAATCCTGTTAGTATTAGTTATGATGCTTTATTTTAGATTAAAATCGGAAAAAAATAATTTGGCGGTAATTTGCCTAGTTACGCCCATTTTTATCTTTGTACTGGACCTTTTCTGGCGGCCAATTATGCACGGGCCATTTAAAGTTCAAGCCTGGCTCCCAGATTTAATTTCTGACTTAGGATATATCAGCGGCCTTAGTTTTTTCATATTAATCCTGTCCCTAATGGGGTTGGTTTTAAGCTGGAAGAAATTATGGCCTCAAAAAAGGTTACGCTGGATTTATCCCTTCGGATTAATTACCCTGGTTGGCTACTTTTACAATACCACTTATATCTTTTTTTTAACTGTCAGCGCTACTTTTTTTGCCACTCTGGGTTTCATTAGTTTATTTGAGAACAAATGGAAAATTAAAGAATTAAAAAAAATAACCTATTGGTTGTTAATACTGGGGATTGTATTTTCTACAATAACATTTTGGGAACGATCCAACGATTATGGTCCAACATTGAGTGATAAGAATGCCCTAAGCTGGATTAAGGATAACACCCTTTCTCAATCTATTATTTTCTCTAGTCCAGAAAATGGAGAATACGTCGCTTACTTTGCTCAACGTAAGCCATTTTACTCTTTTTCTGAAAAAAATCCGGCTAAATATGCTCTTAGCCAAGAGATACTCAGTTCAATTTATATCCAAGATTTGTTCCCAATACTGGAAGACCAAGGAATAAATATCATTTATATTAATAAGAACCTGCGAGATCGACTGCCTCAAGACCGGGGATTTTTGTTTTTATTGAAAAACGAAAGGTTTAAATTAGTTTATTCCAACGAAGAGGCACAAGTCTGGTCTTTTAAATAAAAATCCCAACTGCAGCAAGCTGCGGGGTACATGAAATACAACAAAGATTGTATTTCAGTATGTGAAATAGGATAAAATTCTATTTCTGTACAGAAAAGAAGTATTTTCTTGTACTAAAAATCAATAGTTTTTGATTTTTAGGTATAAGACCAAGTTAAGAAATAAATAATAAGCTTGGTTCGGTGAATTGAAGTATAAGTGAGGTTATAGAAAGTGAATAATTTTATTAACATACTATTATGGGTAGTCTATGTCATCTCACTTTATTTCTCCGTATTCCTGTTTTTAGTTTATGTTGATAAAAAGAATAAATTTCGGGAAGAAGAATCATCCTTAGTTTTGCCAACTGAACCTATAATTACAGTTATCGTTCCGGCTTACAACGAAGAAGAAACTATCATTAAAACTTTAGAGTCCATCTATAATCTGGACTATCCTAAAAGTAAGCTGGAAGTAATAGTAGTTAATGATGGGTCTAAAGATAAGACTGAAGAACAAGTTATTAATTATATTAAAAACAAACCCTATTTTAAGCTAATTTCCCATCTTAATATTGGGAAAGCCGCTTCCTTAAACAAAGCTATTTCTTTAGCAAAAGGATTGTTTTTTGCCTGCCTGGATGCCGATTCGGTTGTTGATCCGCTTACCTTGCGCAGAATGTTAAGCCTTTATTACCGAGAAAATGACCCCGATCTGGCGGTTATCACTCCCGCGATGAAGATATATCAGCCTAAAAATATCATTCAGAAAGTTCAATGGATTGAATACTTAGTAATTATATTGATTGCCCGGATCTCCAGCCATCTGGATTCGTTATATGTAGCCCCCGGCCCATTTTCAATTTATAAGACCAACATAATTAAAAAATTAGGCGGATTTGATGAGAAAAACATTACTGAGGACCAAGAGATAGCTTATCGATTGCAGAAACATCATTATCGAATCAAGCAATGTTTCAATGCTTATGTCTATACCACGGCTCCAAAGAAAATTAAGCCTTTTTACCGCCAACGACGAAGATGGTATTTGGGAAGCATATCCTGTATCAGTAAATACAGACAATTGATTGCTAATCGTAGGTATGGAGATTTTGGAATGATGCAAATGGTTAAAAATGTTTTGGGATATTTGTTGGCTGTTACAGGAATAATAGCCGCCATTTACATATTCTTAATACCACTTATCCGCCATCTGAAAAATCTATGGATTATTGACCTTAATATCATCCCCTATATCAAAAATTTTGAAATCAATATTACTTGGCTTGGTTTTTTAACCGCTGATTTCCGCAAGGGGACAATAATTATTTTTATTTTCCTAATTGGATTATACCTCTTTTACCAAGCCCATCGCAACGCCAACGAACGAATGCTAAAGCTAGGTTTTATACCCCTAATACCTTATTTTGGATTTTATTATTTACTTAAAGGAATAATATTATTATTATCAGTGTTAGAATTTGCCCGCAGCCGTAAATTAAAATGGTGAAATAATGGATAAAAAAATATTAGAACATCCTTTTCCAAGGAAAGATAACTCCTCAAAGACAAATAACTCTTCAAAGATAGATAATCCTTCAATTAGTGATAATTATCCCAAAATTGGAGCATCTAAAACCGGAGGATTTAGGAAAATAAGCCGAGATAAGTATATCCTAGCAGGAATAATAACTTTCTTAATCTTTTCTCTGGGATTAACTCTGGGTTCAATTTTTGAAGATCAAAGATATAACCTTGTCGAAGAAATAAATCTGGAACAGGATGTCAAATTTCTCAGCCTACAGATGCAGTATTTATTCCTCAATTCGTTTAGTAATTATAACAACTGCCCCATTTTAGCTGCTACCTTGAAAGAAGCGATCAAAGACATTGATGATTCCTTAAAAGGAATAATTGAAAAAGAGGAGGATAATAATTATTCACCTAAACGAGGACAGCTAGTTCAAAGACGCTACATTTTAGATAATTTACGCTACTGGATTTTAGCGCGGGAGAGTAAGCAGAAATGTGATTTGGATATAACCACTATCCTATATTTTTATTCCACCGACTGTCCTTCCTGCCCCACTCAAGGAACAATACTAACTTATTACCGGCAATTGTTCGGAGATAAGGTGTTAGTTTTTCCCATAAATCTGGATTTGCGCTCTGATGAACCTCTGGTAGAAATAATGATTGCCCAACATGAAGTGGACGTTCTTCCCACAGTCATAATAGATGATCAAAAATATGAAGGAGTAATTAAAAAAGAAGATATGGGGGATATTATCTGCCAGTCACTTAAGAATGCCACTCAATGCGGTTGAAGGCGGTGTCAAAAAAAACGACCACCAGTGGAAAAAGCAGCTTTAAATTGCCTGTCTCTGCCGGTCTTAAAAAATAGATGTCAAAAAGGTGGTCTGTCCAGAATGCATGTTTTTTGTATACTACCTGCAATAGGCGCATTTTTTGAGCAGGGCACGGCACTGGGATTTTTTCCTTAAAATGGAAAAAATGTGCCTCCTTTGGCGCTGCTCAAAAAATCCTTGCGCCGGCACGTAGTATACAAATTAATTCCATTCTGGACAGACCACAAAAAGGTACACTTGGTTATCAAAAAAATATATGCTGCCCTGAGAGTCCATCCCCTGCTAGCAGTTTTAGTGTTGTCGGCAGGGGTGCGAATAATCCATCTAGCACTTAACTTTCCCCTCTGGTGGGATACCCACGTTTATATTGGGATGGGAAAATATATTTTTTCCGGCGGACAGATTGGAACCTGGGAACCTTTCCGGCCCTTAGTCCTGCCCTTATTAAATGGAGCAATCTGGAAAGCCGGCTTAAATCAAATTATTGCGGGCAAGGTTCTAGATTTAGTTTTCAGTCTAATCGCCATATACTTAACTTATCTGATTGGAAGTAAAATATTTAACCAAAAAGAAGCCTTGCTGGGAACGTTGATATTTAGTTTAACCCCGGTGTTTGTAGATTTTACGGGGATTATTCTTACCGAACCTTTAGCGATGGTGTTTGGTCTTCTGGGAGTATATTTAGTTATTAGGAACAAAACCGGGCTGGATTTATTGCTGGGAGGAATTATGCTAGGATTGTCCTTCCTAACAAAATTTCCGCAAGGAATTTGGTGGGCAGCGATCTTAGGGGCCATATTAATTAAAATGCTATTGAGAAAAGAAAAATGGGGGAGAAGTATTCTTGAAGGAACGGTTATAAGTCTGGGATTTATAATTGCCGCCGCGCCTTATTTGATATTTAATTATTATACTTACCCTAATCCCTTGGAACCATTCATATCTGGATCGTGGATTGTTACCACCGCTACTTGGATGTATGGAGAAGGAATACTATTTTATTTGATTCATTTTTTCTTTTTTAATCCCGTGTATTTATTTTTCCTGGGATATCTATATGGATTTCTTCGCTCTAATTTTAAAAAAAAGGGATCAATTAGGGATGAGAATAAAACAATTATTGCTGATAGCACCAACACTAAAAAGCAGAACGGGATTAGATCCATTCTTTTAATATGCATTTTTACGATAATTTACTTCACTTGGCTCCCTCGAAAAGAGCCGCGCTATTTAGTTACCATACTTCCCTTAATGGCTATGTTAGCCGCCAACGCTATATTCTGTACTTATTATTTTATTAAGAGCAAGCCTAAACCGATAATCCGACCAAGAGCCTTTATTATAATAATGGGAATTATTCTGGTTTTAAGTTCTCTTCCTTCAATTCCAGTAAATAAAAATATCTCAGCTGCCGAACAAGAGATTATAGGCCTAATTAAGATGCAGCAGACCGAAGGTCCAATTATCAGCTCAACTCCATTCCTATTTTCTTACTTAGATAAACAAATAATAATCCTTGGACCGATGAATGAAGCGGCAAAGGTTTATGAAGACAATAAAAATAAATTTCAGTTCTTAGTCCTAAACGAATGCGATTTTATTTGTTCACCCGAAGATTTAGAGTGTCTAAGGCAAAGAGAGGAGTTATTAAAACTAATTAGTTCAGATAATAAAGAGATTTATAATGAAAGATTAGTATTGTTTGAACATAATGAAAAATTACGACAGGAATGTATTTATAGAGCTTATGTTCCAGTAACCACAGATGGGCTTAATTGATTATTTTAATTTACTCCGGGTTCAGCAATGGTACAAAAACTTAGTAGTATTTTTAGCTATATTTTTCTCCGGGAATTTATTTAAGGTAGACTTATTTTTAGTTTCAGCAGAAGCATTCTTAGCCGTTAGTTTAATGTCCTCAGTTAACTACATCTTGAATGATCTGGTAGATCTGGAGAAGGATAAGCTGCATCCGGAAAATAAGTTCCGGCCGCTGTCAGCGGAAAGAGTTTCAAAAAAAACCGCTGGAGTCATAGCAGTTATTTTATTCCTTGGATCAACTATTTTAGCTGGCAAATTAGGAGGGTGGTTTTTAGCAGCAGTTCTTAGCTTGTTTTTACTAACCCAGGCCTATACTTTTTTCTTGAAAAAAATCGTTCTAGCCGATGTCTTAACCATTGCCTCCTTATTTGTTATTCGAGCCATTTCGGGAGGATTAGCCATCAAGGTAGTAATATCACCCTGGCTAATAATGGGTCCATTCTTTCTGGCTTTATTCCTAGCGGTGGGAAAACGCCATTCTAACTTATTGCTGTTAAAAATCGAAGCTAGTAAATCTAGAGCTGTATTGCAGGATTACACTCTCAGCCTTACTAATTCGCTAATGATAATTTCAACTACTTTATTGATAATTTCTTACGCTCTCTATTCTTTTCTTAGCAAGCAAAATAATTTGCTGTTCACCCTTCCATTAGTCTTGTTCTGCATCTTTAGATTTTATTACTTAATAACCTCTGGATCATCTATCGCCCGATCACCAGAGAAAGTGATAACTGACCGACAAATTAGGATCGGAATGGGGTTAGGACTGGTTTTAGCCGTAATATTAATATATTTATGAAGAATTAACATTCTCAATGAGCAAAATAATTGTTAAAATTACCGAAGAAATTTTCCGAGATCTTACCACCTTGGGGGGATTTGTATTTACCGGAATAGTCATATTATTATCCCTCGTCCTACAGGAGATTGATTTATTCCTGGCCTTATTGTTGGGTGCTGTAATCACTACGGGGCTAGTAATATTAATTCGTTTGTTTTATTTCAAAAACCGCCCCAATAAAGAAGAACACAATACTTGGATCGAAAGAATTGATGCTTCGGCGTTCCCAAGTTTGCATGCCGCCAGGGTTAGTTATACCGCTTTGACTTTGATCCAATTTTTTAATGATTTCACGGCAGCTATCTTTTTAGGATTGATGGCCTTAGCAGCTAGTTATTCCCGGATTTTTCTTAAGAAGCACGATAGAATAGATGTATTGGCGGGGATAGGATTGGGAGTGGCGGTTTATGCAGGGTATAGATTGTTATTTTTATAGTCAAAGAACCTACCTTTTCCTAACCTTGATGAAATCGCCTAAGGTAAAACTGTCATTCTGGTTTTTATTACTATTTTCGGTTTTATCAACCATCACTAAATCATCCTTAACCACCAAGTTTAGGTTAAGTAGTTTTCCTATCTTACGGGCAACTTCGATCCTAGGTTTTAATGATCCGGCTTCAAATTTGGCAATTAAACTTTCCCGCTCATTCAATAGCCTAGAAAATTCTTCTTGACTCAGCTGCTTTTTCTCCCGATAAGACCGTATTAAGTTGGAATAATTGCTGACAATAGTAAATTCTTCCCCTGGAAGAGTGGATGGGAAAAAATTTTTGTTTTTAAAAGAGTTTGAGTCCGGCCTTAAATAGGTGTTTCCTTTTTTAACCTGCCCGTATTTAGCGTATTCGGGAGACACTTTCATCTCCACCCCTTCTATAATTACGGTAATCAAGTCCTGGGAGTCCATAGTCCGACCGCTCATCTCACAAGTAGCCATTTTTAAGTTAATAGATGGAGGTAATATTAAAATTTAACGTATGTGCTGTTAGACTAGGTCGAACGAAGTGAGTGAGAGTGTTGAAGTCCGCTGAAAATGTTGGGTACCAGGAGTTATGTGTTTAAAACTAATTAAGTTTATAAATATTTTACCTTAACTGTCTATTATGAGCAGTTTTAATCAAGAAGAATTTAACAGATTTGTTTTGGATAGTGGTATAATTGGTTTCTTTGAACAACCTATTAAACTTAAATCTGGAAGAATGTCAAACTGGTATGTGAATTGGAGAAATGTCACAGAAGATGTTTTTCTGTTAGATAGATTGACTGATTATGTAACTGCATTCACAAGAGGTTTAGGATTAGAACCTGATTGTTTCTATGGTGTTCCTGAAGGAGCAACAAAACTTGGGGTGCTTACCCAATACAAATGGGCTAAAGAATCGCCAAACTATGCTCCTCATAGTCATGCTCTGCCGATGGGGCGGGGAAAACCAAAAGATCATGGTGCACCAAAAGATAAATATTTTGTCGGCGAACCAAGAGGAAAAACTATAATTCTGGAAGATGTTACAGCAACTGGCGGTTCTTTACTAACTACTATTGATAGTTTAACTGAATTAGAAATTCCAATAATCGGTGCTTTCAGTCTTACAAACAGAATGGAATTAAGAAAAGATGGGCAAAGCGTCCAGAAAGCGGTTGAATCAAAAAAAGTCCAATATCACACTTTAAGTAGTGCTCTTCAATTACTGCCTGAAGCATATAGAAGGCTAAATCCAGGAGAACAAATTGCAAGAGCAATTGAAGAAGAATTTAAAAAATACGGTGTTGAAACACTTAAAATAAGGTGAAACAAATGGGTATAATTAGTCAAAGAGAAAGAAGTATTATTCCGGCTTGTGATGTTCCGTTAGATTTATATGAAAAAATTGTAAGAGACACTGCTGATATTGAGGGTGTTGGCGCGTATAAAATTGGCTTTGAATTAGGATTAGGATATGGTTTGCCGAGAATTGTTGAATTGACCAGAAAGTATAATAAAAAACCGATTATTTATGACCATCAAAAAGCAGGAACTGACATTCCAGACACAGGCAAGAACTTCGCAAGAACAATGAAAAATGCCGGCGTTGATGCCGTTATATTCTTCCCACAATCAGGTCCAGAGACAGAAAAAGCATGGATTGAAGCCGCATTTGAACAGGATTTAGGTGTAATCATCGGCGGATTGATGACTCATCCAAAATATGTTAGAAGCGAGGGCGGATATTTAGCCGATGAAGCGATAATGGAAATGTACCTAAATGCTGCTGAATTGGGAGTTTCTGATTTTGTTGTTCCAGGAAACAGACCAGAAGACATAAGAAAAATTAAAAAAACATTAGAACAAAGAGGAGTTTCTCCAACATTTTATGCACCCGGATTTGTAGCACAAGGCGGTTCAATTTCAGAGGCTGCAAAAGTTGCAGGAAATAGCTGGCACGCAATTGTTGGAAGGGGAATATACACCGCAGAAGATATCAGAAAGGCCGCTCTAGAACACACCAGCCAGCTGTAAAGGCGCCCCGCCTAATTTTTATTTTTTCAATAATACGCGGAGCGGGGGTATTTTGTCTAACGTATGCGCTGTTAAGTGAGGTGAGCGACCAACGGGAGGAAAGCGCAGCGTGGTGCGGAGTGAAACGGAGCAAGTAATTTTTTGGGCGTTCTATCAAACGAACACAGTGAGCCATCCAAAAAAGTATCAGTGGGCTTGGGCATATCAGTTAGTGCTTCCTCTAAAACTTGATGAAGATTTTATCTATAAGAATTAGCTATGTCTTGTGGCAATTTCCTTTCTCGCACCAATCTTTCTGTTTTTTGTTTCACAGTCATGAAATATGGTTTTTCTTTAAAATGTGTATGTAATATTTCGCAGTTTTCTTCTAGCGAATGATTAAGTGTTCCATTTTCAAGAATTTGACCTGTTGCAACTAATTTTCTTGCTTCTTTGATGTCTTTATCACTTTCATAAATAATTGCTGTAATTTTACAACCAGCAAGTGTTAAAGCAGTAGTTCTGTGACTGCCGTCTAACATAAAATATTCTGCAACAGGGTTTTGACGTTCAAATCTCTCAAATTCTTCAAGAAGTTCATCATCAAAATGTTTTCTAACCATAGCTTTTCTTATGACTGGAACAAAAGGTATTTCTTCCCTTAATTTGCATTTAGTAAAGTATTCACTTAGAACGCTATCGCTATGCACGGGGTAATCATTCAGAGTAATAATCTGATCTGGGTTTAATTCTAATGTTCTCATAAGCTATAGAATTTAATTGGTTCTTTAAATAATTTAGCGTTCTAAATCCTCAATTATCTTTCGTAGCCGATTTATGTCTTGGTCCAATCTTTTTGAAATCTCAGGTTTAAGTTTTTTGTTTAATTTTCCCTGTTTAACTAAACCTAAACGCCAGACAGAATACCCAATATCTCCACAAGTATTAAGCAAGGAAATAATCAACAATCTTTTCTTTCCTGTTTTTGATGTTGGGAATCCATAGGTTTTAAGGAATAGTTCTTTTTGTTTTGGGTTTAGTTCTAAACTTTGCATGAAATAAACTAGATCCCATTCGGGAAAATTGTATCTTGAGAATTCCCAATCCAAAAGTCTAATATTTTCGCCATCATAAATTATATTTTCTCTTGATAAATCGCCATGCAGTAAACAATCTTCTTTTCTGTTAGCAAAAATGCCATCATTCTTTTTACAAAAAGCGGTTACTCTCTTGAATAAATAGTCAATTTCATTAGCAATTTCGAGTGGAATGGCATTTTTGTGATTATTAACATTCCTAAAGTATGGCTTTATTGCTTTTAGCGTGGAGTGTCTTTTGCATGGTTTTTTTTGTTGGTGTAATTTTTTAAGCCATTTAGCCATTAAAACTATGAATTTGTCATTTAGTTTCTTAGGATATTTGCCATCAACAAATTCTTCCACAAAATAATCTGCGGAAATAATTTTATGCGATTTATCAAAAAAATAGACTTTGGGTCCTAATCCCTCTTTTAGAGATTTCAAAAGAGTATATTCATTCTTTAAATTCTTGAATTGAGGGTTATTTTCTATTCGCAATACATATTTCTTTCCAATCGTTTCAATAGCATAATTATCATTATGATTTCCACTAGCGAGAAAAGAAAATTTAACTAAATCTTCATCAAGTTTCTTACAAAGTTGTTCTACTTGCTTTTTAGTAATCTTCATATCATGAATGTTAGGAAGCACGTTTATATAATTTGCCCAAGCCCTATTAGTTTTTAGCCCAAAAAATTATTTCACTTAACTACTATTTCACTACCTATTTAAACCAAATAATAACCTCCAGACCATGGGCCGGAAAAAAATCAGAGAATACGATGCTAAACGGATTATTAAAGCCTATTTTTCTACCTACGACTCAGAAATAGCCTTAAATTTGAACTCCGTCCTGGTTTATCCAGAGGACAACTTAAAAGAGTTAGCCCAGAATTACCCCTGGCTTAAACAGAATAAATTGGTTGTTAAACCGGATCAATTATTCGGCAAACGAAAAAAACTGGGTTTAATGCTATTCAATGCCAGCTGGGAAGAAGCAGTTAAATTCCTGGAAGAGAACAGGAATAAGGAAATAAGCATCGGCCAAGTTTCCGGAAAGTTGACTCATTTCTTAATTGAACCCTATGTTGAACATGAACAGGAATATTACCTTTGTTTAGAATCCGGCCGGGAAACGGTGAATATTCGTTTTTCAGCTACAGGGGGGGCGGATATTGATGAGAATTGGGGAGAGGTTAAGTTAATTAAGGAAAATGAAATCCAACAATTAGAGTTGCCCCTAGTTGGAAAAAAATTTATTGTATCTTTAATAAAAATGTTCCATGACCTAGATTTCACCTATCTAGAGATTAACCCCTTCACTATAAAAGAAGACAAAATTGATTTATTAGATGCCGTAGCCGAAGTAGACAGCTGCGCCGAGTTTAAGAATGGAGAACGGTGGGGAAAATTAGAATTTCCCCCGCCTTTCGGAAAAAAAATATATCCCGAAGAAGAATTCATCCAATCCTTAGATAAAAACAGCGGAGCATCCTTAAAGCTAACTCTGCTTAATCCTAAAGGTAGAATATGGAACATTCTCTCCGGCGGGGGAGCAAGCCTAATTTATCTGGATGCACTAGTAAATGCCGGGCAAAAGGAAGAAATTGCCAACTACGGGGAATATTCCGGGAATCCTACCACTGAAGAAACTTACCACTACACTAAAACAATATTATCCTTAATGACTACAGGCCATCATCCCCAAGGGAAAGTATTGATAATCGGCGGGGCGATAGCTAATTTTACCGACGTAGAAAAAACTTTTGTAGGAATAATACGAGCCTTGAATGAATTTAAAGAACAATTGATAAACGGGAAAATATCCCTTTATGTCCGCCGGGGCGGGCCAAATTATCAGAACGGATTAAAATTAATCGAGCAAGCTGGAAAAGAAATTGGCATTCCTATTTTTGTGCACGGGCCGGAAACACCTATGACCCAGATTGTGGAAAAGGCGGCAGAGAGATTGAGATGAATATAACAGACCTAAATAAACGAGAAACTTTCACCAAAGAAACTACAGCTATATTTTACAACTTAAAACCTAAACCCCTGCAGCAGATGTTGGATTTTGATTTTCTATCCCGGCGTGAACCTAGTGTCAGCGCGATTGTCCATCCGGGAAGAAAAGGGTTCCATCGCGCCTTCTTTGGGCAAAGAGAAATTTTAATTCCAATCTACGATAATATTCAGGAAGCGGCTATTAATCATCCCCAAGCGGATGTACTGATTAATTTCGCCTCCTTCAGATCAGCTTATGATTCATCTAAGGAAGCTTTGAATATGGATACAATCAGGACCATAATTATAGTAGCGGAAGGAATGCCGGAGAACCAAGCTAAAAATTTAATTGCCTTAGTTAAAGAAAAAGAAGAGGAAGATAAAAAATATAAAGACAAAAATAAAGAAAAACAAGATAAAGAAATAAAAAGAAGATTGATTATCGGCCCATCAACTGTGGGGGGGATAGCCGCAGGAAAGTTCAGGATAGGCTACGCCGGAGGAAGTAATGAAAATATTATCCGCAACAAACTTTATCAGCCGGGAAGCATAGGTTTAGTTTCCAAATCCAGCGGGATGATGAATGAACTGCTTAACATAATATCCAAAGTGAGTGATGGAATAAATGAGTCCATAGCTATTGGAGGAGATTTGTTCCCGGGATCAACTTTTGTGGACCACATCCTGCGCTATCAGAAAAAACTGGAGATTAAGATGATTGTGGCTTTGGGAGAACTGGGGGGGGAGTTAGAGTATGAATTAATAAAATTAAAACAAAATAATCTGTTAACAAAACCCATAATTATGCTGGTGGCAGGAACTTGTTCCGCCATTTTCCCGTTTGAAGTTCAATTTGGACATGCCGGAGCCAAAGCTAAAACCAATAAAGAAAGTGCAGTGGAAAAGAACAGAGCATTAAAAGAAGCGGGAATTATTGTGCCGGAATCTTTTGCTGAATTTGAGAAGGTGATTGGTGAAGAATTTGCAAGATTAAAATCTGCAGGAGAAGTGCCGCTTAAAGAAGAACCAGAAACGCCAGTCCTGCCAATAGATTATAGTGAAGCAGTTAGACAAGGGTCGGTTCGTAAAGAAACTAATTTTACCTGCACCATCTCTTCTGATGCCGGAGAAGATATCTGTTATAATGGTAAACCCCTAACTAAAATTATCGCTGATGGGTCTAATATTGGACAAACAATAGGCCAATTGTGGTTTAAGAAAGATCTTCCCGAATATTTCAGTAAATTTATAGAATTATGCTTGATTGTTACTGCTGACCATGGGCCGGCAGTTTCAGGAGCGCATAATGCTATTGTTGCCGCCCGAGCGGGTAAAGATATTATTTCCTCGCTATGCAGCGGTTTGTTGACCATCGGGCCAAAATTTGGCGGCGCCCTAGCTGATTCGGCCAAATATTTTAAAGAAGCGGTGGACAAAAAACTTACTTCCAAGCAATTTGTAGAAAACATGAAGCAGAAACAAATTCTTATTCCCGGAATTGGACATAGGGTTAAATCAAAGCACAATCCGGATCAAAGAGTAAAACTCCTGGCAGACTTTGCAGTGCAAAATTTCCATAAATTGGATGAGTTCGCCTCGCCTAAATTAAAATATCTGGAATTTGCGCTGGAAGTAGAAAAAATAACTTTGCAGAAGGCGGATAATTTAATTCTTAATGTAGATGGATGCATTGCGGCCCTATTCCTGGATTTGTTAGAATCATCATCCTTGTTTAATTCTCAGGAGATCAAAGAAATAATTGAAAATGAATCTCTTAACGGCCTTTTCGCTTTGGCCAGAAGCATTGGATTAATAGGCCACATCCTGGATCAAAAGAGAATTAAAGCTCCGCTGTACCGGCATCCTACTGAAGACATCTTGTATCTAAATGAGGACGAAATAATTAATATATTATAGTACATTGGAAAAGGGTAAAATTAAAAAGAGTAAATTTAAAAAATTAGGCATAACAAATTTTATAAACCAACCCCTACTTCAGCCCCAATAGGTGAGTTTTTTGATTGAGGAAGATAAAAAATCTAATGATCCGGATAAACATATTGAAGTCCAGAATAAAGAAGGCGCAGATAAAGAAGACACCCTAATTGATTTTTCTAATATTAAAAGTAAGTTTTCTGGACTATTTAAACAGTCGAAAGAAAAAAGTCAAGGTAAGCAAAATTTTTTGGGAAAGGACAGTTCATCTCCTAACAGTCTCAATAAATCTTCCCAAAAATCAGACAACATCTCGGTGGACATTAAACAAATAGGCCAGGAACTAAAAAAACATTCCCGCTGGCTTATCCCGCTAGTGTGCATACTGATTGCAGTTACCGTTTCCATCTACCTGCGAACTATGCCCCAGCGGCTGCCAATTGCCGAAGAATGGGCGGAAAATGGAGTATATAATTATTATCAAAGCTTAATTGGCAGCCAGATCGGTCAAGAGTATCCAAATCTTCCTCAGCAGAATAAAGATGCTATCATCAAAAAAGAGTTAGAAGTTTATCTAAAAGAAAATAAACCCGAAGTTAAACAACAGATTGAATCTTTAGCCAAGGAGTACCGCAGTATATTTAAAGATGATGAAGGAACGTTATATTTACTAGGTATCGACCCGTATTACTACTACCAACAAACAGAATATATTGTGGAAAATGGATATCCCGGCACAAGTATTAAAGATGGAAAATCATGGGATGATTACCGGGTAGCGCCCCTGGGAAGGGAAGCAGACTGGAACTTCCATAATTGGTTTGGCGCATTGTGGCATGATATTGCTAATCTCTTCGGTGATTTCCCCTTGATGTTAACTTTTTTCTTTGTAGGAACAATCTTTTCCGCTTTGACGGTAATCCCCGGATTTTTTATAGGTAAAAGAATTACCAAGAGTAACGCGGGAGGTTTTTTCACGGCGTTTTTACTGGCAGTATCCGCTTTCTTTGTATCTCGGACTACCGGTGAAAGTTCAGATACCGATGTTTATGCTGTTTTTTTCCCAGTACTTATTGCCTGGTTATTCATTGAGTATTTAGAAGCCAAGACTAAAAAATGGAAAATCATATACATTTCTTTAGCAGGTCTGGCCACCGGGGTGTTTGCCTTTGCCTGGACCGGATGGTGGTACATTGCCACATTTTTAGTAGCCACCTTGATATTCCAGTTAGGATATGTTATATTAACCAATTTAAAGACTATCCCCCAGACAATTAAATCAAAAAAGTTCCTTGAACCGCTATCCACCTTTGGATTATACGCCGTAGTCACAGCGGTATTTGTGAGCATTTTTTCCTCCACCGACCAAATAATTAGGATTATTAAAGGACCATTCCAGTTCCTGCTCCTTAAAGCAGTAGCAGTAACTACTTATTGGCCTAACATTAGAACTACTGTTGCAGAATTAAATGTAGTTTCATTATCCAATGTAATTCAACAGCTGGGAGGAAAATTGTTGTTTGTTCTAGCAATTATCGGAATTATTTTACTGATTTTACGCAAAACTAAAAATGGAAAACGCGATCTGCAGATACCATTCCTACTAGTATTGTGGTTGTCTACTTCGTTATTTGGTACAACTAAAGGAGTAAGGTTTATACTTCAAGCTACTCCAATCATGGCTATAGCTTTAGGTGCGTTTATGGGATTAGTATTTGAATATTCTTCCAAATGGGTAGCTAAAGAATTAAAATTTAATCTTAATATAACTAAGGTGCTGGTATTTGTTATTCTAGCCCTGCTATTAATTCAGCCGGCTAAAGATGGTTATAACCAAGCCTACCGTTCTGCCCCCAGCATGAATGATGCCTGGTATAATACTTTAATCAAGATAAATCAGGAAACACCAGAGAATATTGTTATTACCTCGTGGTGGGATTTTGGCCATTGGTTCAAAGCCATAGCTGAACGGCCGGTTACCTTTGACGGAGGAACTCAGCTGCCTTGGGATGCTTACTGGGTAGGAAAATCATTATTAACGAACAAAGAAAAAGTAAGTGTAGGGATAGTAAGAATGCTTAACTGCGGGCAAAACCAGGCGTTTGATGAATTAGATAAAGTATTATCTGATACACCTAAAAGTATTGATATTTTAAATCAAGTGATAATCCAAGATGAGGCCTCAGCCGCCCAGACTTTAAACCAGGCGGGCTTATCATCTGAACAAGCAGCAGACGTACTTCAATATACTCACTGTGAAAACCCGCCCCAAGATTATTATATCACTTCCGATGACATGATCGGAAAAGCTGGAGTGTGGGGTCATTTTGGACACTGGGATTTTACTAAATCAGTGATGTATCAAAAAACAAATAAGTTATCTAGGAGTGAAGCAGTTAAGTACCTAACTCAAAACTTTAATCTCAGTGATGATGAAGCTGATAAAATTCATTCGGAAATTCAAACTACCAACCCTGATAGTTGGATCTCGCCTTGGCCGGGATATTATTCCGGTCTAAACCCCTGCCAGACTAAGGACCCAAAAACATTACTCTGTGAAGCAGCAGTTGAAGGCAATCCTTTCCAAGTAGAAATAAGCTTGGATGACCATGACCTCTCCCTAGTCAATAATCCCAATATTTACCCCAATAGTTTAGTGTATGCAACCCAGGATGGAATTGAAGAACGAGAATTTTCCGGCCAGAAAATTGGAATATCGTTTGTTCTAGTCCCAACGGGAGAAGAGAGTTATGGTTTAATGTTAACTGATCCTGCGCAGGCTAATAGCATGTTTACTAAACTGTTCTACTTTGACGGGCATGGAACCAGCTGTTTCAGCAAATTTGATGAAACCAAACAATTTGGCGGCGGGAAGATTATAACCTGGATAATGGATTATAACTGTCAGCAAGAGAATAAAGTTTATTTTAAGTGAGTTGAGTAGGGATTAAGTCCGATAATTTTGAAGACTATTTTTCATCTCTTTCATAATTTTTATAAGGCTAATTTTAATGATTCATTTATGATGCAACTAAAGGTTGAAAAATGAATGAATGGGTAGTAATTCCGGCTCATAATGAAAGCCAAAATTTAGGCTCGGTCTTAACTGAAGTTAAGAAACATCTTTTTAACATAATTGTTGTAGACGATGGTTCCAAGGATGAAACTTCAACTATAGCTCAACGAGAAGGAGCCAGCGTACTTAGACATAAAGTGAATTTAGGTAAAGGCTCGGCTTTAAAAACCGGCTGTGACTATGCTTTAGCTCAGGGAGCAGAGAAGATCATTGTAATTGACGGCGATGGACAGCATGATCCCCAGGAAATACCACGAATATTAGAGGGGCTGAATAATTATCAAGTGGTTCTAGGCTGCCGCCAAGGATCCAAGAATATGCCTTTGGTATTCCGGTTAGGCAACAGTTTCATCAATCGAACTATAAATTTATTATACGGAGTGAATATTAAAGATAGTCAGTGCGGGTACAGAGGTTTTACTTCCTCAGCCTATAAGAAAATAAGATGGAACGCCTCGGATTACTTTTTGGAAACAGAAATGATTACTAAATTAGCCAAAAATAAATTAAGCTATAGCCAAATTGACATTAAGACTATTTACAATGATAGGTATAAAGGCACAACCATTCTGGATGGAGTTAAAATTGTGCTGAAGATTATTGGCTGGAGGTTATGGAGATGAACACTACTTTTTGGATCCAATTTTTGGGGATAATATTTGGCTTAGCCATGATGTATTTCACTTTTGTAAAATTTAAGCGCCGGGAAATAAGTAACAATGAATTGTTGTTCTGGTTCCTGGGATGGATTGTGCTGGTGGTAATTGCCATCGTTCCCTCAGCGCTGGATTTTATCATTGGTCCGCTTAATTTCTACCGCCGGTTAGATTTCTTTGTAGTTCTAGGTTTCTTTGTACTGTTAGGAATGGGATTTTACAATTACAGCCTTACTAAGAAAAATGAGCGGAAGCTCGATAAATTTGTCCGTCAGGAAGCTTGGGCTAATTTAAGTAAAGCTAATAGCCCAGAAAATGGAGATGGAACCAGCAAGAATTTTAAAGACAATAAACCTTAATCATCATGAAAATTTTATTTGTTTGTGAAAACTACCTACCACATTATGGCGGAGCGGAAGTAGTGTTTAAGAATTTAGCAGAAGGGTATGTAAAAAGAGGGCATGAAGTTAACTTAGTTACCCATAAACTTAAAGGCACTAAAAAAAAAGAGACAATCAATGGGGTTAAAGTTCACCGAGTAAATTCATTTTATTCCCGGTACCTATTTAGTTTTCTGTCACTGCCTAAAGTAATTAAATTAGCTAAGAAAGCAGATATTATCCAAACAACTACCTTTAACGGAGCGCCTCCCGCCTGGGCAGCTGCAAAACTTAGGAAGAAGCCGGTAGTGATAACCGTACACGAAGTCTGGCAGAAGAAATGGAAAGAAATCACGGGGTTTACAGCTTGGAAATGCTGGCTGCATGAATTCATGGAACAGTTAATTTATCTTCTTCCTTATGATAAATATGTCTGTGTATCGGAATCTACCAAGCTGGATCTGCTCAAGATAAAAAATATTCCTCACCAAAAAGTGGTTAGGATATACAATGGATTGGAGTATGAATTCTGGAATCTGGGTCAATTCAAAAAAGAAAATTCCTATAAAATTAGGACACAACTGGGATTAGAAAATAATTTTATCTGTTTTTCTTGGGGAAGGCCCGGCGCATCCAAGGGTTTTGAATATCTAATTAAAGCCTTCCCAAAAATTAAGCTTAACATTCCCTCAGCTAAACTAGTATTGATGTTTGGATCAGTTGACAAGTATAAGCTCCAATATCAAAAATTACGGAATTTAATAAAGATATTGAAATTAAACTCAGAGGTAAAAATAATACCTTCCCAACCTTATGAAAAATTAGGGGATTATATTTTGGCCGCGGATTGCGCGGTAATCCCCTCATTGGCAGAAGGTTTTGGTTATACCGCTTTGGAAGCTTTATCTCTTAAAAAACCAGTAGTAGTTAGCAATGCCGGATCGCTTCCGGAAGTGGTATCAGGCAGGTATCAGATTTTTAGGAATAAAGACAGCAACGATTTGGCGGAGAAAATAGTTAAGGTATTTAAAAAAGAATTTATGGAAAGCAAGGAGAAGAGATTTGAATGGGGGAAGAGTGTGGAAGAGTATTTGAGGGTGTATGGGGAAGTTAAAAACAAAAAAATCAGCCCTTTTTTGAAAGAAGTTTAGTGATTACGGATATATAGTAATTACGGATATACATTCATCGTCTACCTCAGTGTACAAATCCACCATTAAAAAAAACTAGTGCTTCATGAGGCTGTACACACACTGCACAACTCTTTCTGAAGCTTTCCCGTCGATCTTATAACAAATATCCTGTACGAATTCGTCCGCTTTTCGAGATGCTTCAGCTGAGAAAAATCCTGCTGTAAGAAGTGAAGCGGCTACATCTCCAATATCCCGAGTATAATGAACAGCAGTAGTAGCATCAGCACTGCGGATAACATCATTGGATGGATTTTGAGTGTCAAAAAGATCTATGGTCAATGTAGGCCGGTTAATAATCATCGCTTCAAGGGCAACTGTTGAGCCGAACGTAACCACAATATTCGAATGTTCTATCAGCCCATAATGCTCATCCCGATTGGTGTCCGATATTACCTTTCCTGGAATTCCTGACTCTTCAAGTATCTGTTCATATTCAGACCGATTTTTTTCCCTCGGATGAAGCTTGATAACAATAGTTGGATTGATCTTTTTTAAGTCGTAAAGTATCTTCTTTATCCTTAGAAAATATGCTTCTTTCTCCATGAAACGGTCTTCCACCATTGGTGAAGTAGCTAAAAGGATAGCCTTCTCATTTTTGGGGAGGGGAGCAATAAATTTTTCTATCCCATCAAAAATTATGGGGCCGGTGACAAAGATATTTTTTTCAGGAATTCCATGATCAATAAGATCTTTTTGATATTTCCTGCCAAAAACAGCAAAATAAACATTGGAAGGGGTATCTAACGTTGGAAGAAAACCTAGCGCTATTCCATGTTGAACGACGATGACAGGAATATTTTTTTTGATAGAAGCGGCAATAAGACACTTCTCAATAATATTATTTTGAGAAGTTATGACAATCGCCTGCACATTTTCGGTCTCAATCGCTCTTTGAAAAGAATAGTAATATTTTATAACCTGTGTAATAAATTCTGATGAATAAAGGAAATCTAGATTATAGCGTATAAATGGATAGAAGTCTTGGGATTGGTAAGTAAACATCTCTATTTTTTTAGCAGTAGGGATAGATCTCCATTGGCCTGATAGTTTGGTTGCAAGCCGTTTGGCATTCCGGATAATTTCTTTAGTGTAATAGTTATACAGAGTATTATTACTAGAACGAATTTTTTTAATGGAGCAGCGTGAGAGCGGATCGGCAACCAGTACGAACGGTTTAGCATCGCTATGTTTAGAAATATTTTGCTCTATTTTACTTATCCTAAAAATTTCTGTCCCAAGGTGGTTGGTAAATGTAAGCAGGAGCACCTTGGGTTTGCTGATGGCAGAAGAAACGATTTTAGGAGGAACGCTTCTCTTTATCAAATCACTCCAGAAAATATATTTTTGATAACCATAACTGAAGAGCATAGTTTTCCAAGCAGGAATTCTTCGAGTTGTTTTTAAGTCATTAATGGTAGCAAAAGGCTTAGGCAAAAGGCTGCTATATAAAATAGGCCTATAAAACCAGCTTAGAGGAATTCCATCTACCGCAAGTAAGGTGTCTATAGGCACCCCATTGACTGTCTTGGAAGACCATTTGCTGACAAAATCCTTGAATTCATCCTGATTATTATATTTACCCATATCTCAATGACGAAAGCTGCCTTTAAAAAGTTTTAGAAGCATTGGTCTGTCCATAATCGAAGACATTTGTATACTGGGGCACGGCACATAAATTTTGGTCTGAGGACAAAAATGCGCAAGAAAACAAAGGTTGTTTTCGGCGCAAGAATGAAGTCTTTGCTTCATTCTTTGCCCCTCCTTTGGCCCTAGTATACAATCTGTACCTTTGTGGACAGACCAAGAAGCATAGTTCTTATAATCAAAATTGATTTAAATTACTAACATAACTATGGAACCAAGGCGCCCCAAGTTTCAGCGACAATATTTTGTGCACAGTTCTGGGGGTTGTTTTTAGTATCTATAATCCTGGCAGACAGGAGTAAGGAAAGTTCAGCATACCTCTGGCTTTGTTTAATTATATACTCCGAAGAAAAAACATGCCGGGTAATAGGTTTTACGCTTTCTGAATTCCGATCAATCTTTCCGCGCGAGATAAGTTTGTCTACTTCGGCGGTTAAAACATACAAATAATCAGGACGAGGGAAGATCTGCAGCAGATAAGGCAATATAATACTATTAGAAGAGTAATTGTATTGACCATAAACATCATAAAAGTACCTATCACTGATGATCAAATCTCCTCGTTGTAATCTTGGACGAATGTGGCATAAATAGCGATAATAAAATTCAAAAAACAAGTAGATAAACAATAGCTCCTGAAAAACATCAAATTTTGGAGGTGATTTACTGAAATTTACTTCAGAAAATAATTTCTTGTTATTTCTGTGAAACAGTTTGGAAACTAACTTTGTTAGAAAAAATGCAGGTTCCCAGCCGTAATAATAATAATGCTGTTTTTTACCTAAATTAGAGGTTAGGGGCTGATACTTTTCTAGCGTTTTTTTAGCAAGAGTGGTTTTACCACTGCCATTTACCCCCATCAAAGCAATTAAACATCCCCGCCTCTGGAGACTTATTTTTCGTAGGGGTATCCTGG
Organism: Candidatus Nanoarchaeia archaeon; assembly: GCA_035289845.1. GTDB lineage: Archaea > Nanobdellota > Nanobdellia > Woesearchaeales > GW2011-AR9 > DATDWB01. The sequence goes on from DATDWB010000013.1 coordinate 25,940, forward strand.
CTGCTTTTTTAAAAAGATAAAAAGTGGTTGCCGGTTCGGTCCATAATTTCTTAATCCAGAAGAAGAATATTTCAGTGATAGATAGTTGGTTAGATAGTTTATCAGGTAATCCGCCAAAATGTAATACCTTCTTAAATCCTTTTTCCCATCCATTCTTTCGCGTCTGCCAGAGGATATAATCCCGATCAGCAGATGCTTCATTAAATTTAACTAAATAATTCTTTTCCCTAGTTCTAATTTTAAAATTTTCAAACAATACATGGGCCGCATGGATTAGAATATAGTCCTCCAATGAAGGTATTACAACTAAAGGATGAACTTCCTGACTACGAGCGAATATTGTTTGTTTATCAAGGGCAATCATCCCATGCCAGGCTACTTCACGATGCAGGTGAATGGAATACATTATCCCATTGACAAAGCCGCAGTACATAATTTTGTATTTCTCTATGTTCTCGGATAGACGTACAATGAAGCCCTGCTGTTCAAGAATAGATGCCGCCTGGTGATATTCGGCTGTTGTTTTAAATAGAATGTCCAGATTCTTATTCTGGCCTTCAAAGATGTGGTCACATTTGAATAGTATATACTTTAATTTATTTCTCTTAAAAATTTCCAGGATTACCATTATTCCTAGGGGAGTTTTCAGATATTGCAGGATCATTTTTCCCCCATCTGATCATATATTTCCCGGTATCCTCTCAAAAACTGTTCCTGAGAAAAGTATTTTTCTGCGGTCTTACGGCAGTTTTGCTGATATTTATTATAATTCTGTTTCATATCCGCAATAGCTAGAAGCAAATCTTCCTTAGTTGGATTGAAAACAACCCCGCAAGCATTAGCCCGTATTATATCAGCTATCCCCGTTTGGGATGATACCAACACCGGCTTCCCAGCGGCTAAACTTTCTATTACCGATGTAGGAATAAGTTTAAGGTATTCATCGAATTGAATGTAAGGAATTATGGTGCAATGTGCTTTGGCATACTGTTCATTCATATCTATATGGATCTTATTCTTTATATTGATGTGCTGGAATGTTCGACCTTTTATTTGGTCCATAAATAAAGAAAATTCTCCTCCCCTCCACAGAAATATTATCTGTTCATCATAAAGATAAGGATCAATGTCAAACAAAAGGTATACTCCCCGCTTGTGCAAATCCCGAACCTTTCCTGGACAACTGGCGTTTAGAATAGTGAAATTTTTTTTAGGTTCATGATACGAAAATTTTTCCAATTCCACTGAGGGATAAATTAGAGAGATTTTTTCTTTTTTAATGCCAGCTGCCAGTAGCTCTTTTTTCTCCACTTCGGATTGAACAATTATCCGGCGTACCTTCTGAAGAGATTTAAGTTTAGATTGTATTCTTTTTTTACTAAAAAAGTTAGGAGAAGTTATAATCATCTTTTTCTTATTTAAAAAAGGGAGATAAGGGCGGTCGCACAAAGAAGTATACAGATGAATTATCCTTCCATGAGAAAAAATACGAAATAATAAATAGAAAAAAGGATAATATAAACCATGATAGGAAGTTATATTAGAAGAAAAATTAAAATTGAAATAGCCATCAAGATGCAAATCGTGAATATGGCCGGGAAAATACTTTGCTAACAAGCTTATCTCCTTTGAAGTAGCTTCGCAATCAGGCCTATAACGCTGCACGCAATAAAGAATAGACCTCATGGTGATCATACCTTAGGACTAATTATTTGCGTTCCTATTTTTTTTCCTATTTTTTTCCCTCGTTTTTTAAGGTCAAAAAATTGAATTAACAAGAGAAGCATCCAGAAGGCATGACCAACCGTAGCAAAAAAAAACAGCACAATAATTGTTTTATTTAGGATAGCGCCTAACAGTAAAAAAGGAAAGAATAATGCTAATCCGTAACTATAGCGTAAGATCTGCCATTTTCTGAGAGCAGGCAATTCTATTCGCGGCTCATCTTTCTTAAACTCGGAGTTAAAAAAGTAGACTAAAGTAAATTGGATAGGAAAACATAGAGCGGCAACTGCGCCGACCAAAAGAGCGGTATCGCTCTGCAATCCTATCGCAGCAGCGAGCATCATAAAAGGAACAAAGATAAATCCAATAATTCCATCCAGCCATTTTCCAAAACTGCTTCCAAGACCTTTTTCCCTAGCTAACTGCCCATCCGTAGCATCAAGTATTATATAAAGAAAAGCCAGCAGCGCTCCCACAAGGGTATTTTTATCACCTTTGACCAAAAAAAAAATACTGGCTAAGGCAGGAATAATACTAATAATAGTTACTTGGTTTGGTTTTATGGAAGTGCGCACTAATGCTTTTACCAGCGGCTTGGTAAGAATACGCAGAAACCTCCCGGTTAATTCATCATGTTCCTTCCGGGTAGAAGCTTCTTGATTGACCATAATTAATGTTTTAAACCAGTGCATTTAATAACTTTGCGGAATATAGCAACAACAGCAAGCAGCGGGGATCAAACCCAGTTAAGAAATCAAAGAGAAAAAAAATCTAAGTTTGTTTTACTAACATTCTAGGAGAGGCATCCGGACCGTACTTTTGCTCATACCGCTGTAAATCTCTTTTTTGCAGCAGGCTATTTAGCCTAATATTGGTCTCAGTAACAAAATTTTCAAACTCCTCCGAGCTGCTAAATCCATCAACTTTGATTAAAGAGTTCCTATACATTAAATCATTAAGGCTTTTGCCGGGCCACCACAGTTCTTCTCTAACCACTTTCCTATAAATTGGGGTTCCTGGCAAGGGGTTCAAGATAGCAAAGGAGTAACTATCAGCACCGCAATCTTCTGCAACTTTAATAGTTTCCTGCATTTCATCATAGGTTTCACCAGGATAGCCAAGAATCCAGAAAGTATGTACCAGCATCCCGGCTTGTTTTGCTTTTTCAATAGCCGGTTTCATTTGTTCAACTTTCAGATTTTTTTGGATAATCTTATCTAAGACCCGCTGTACTCCACTCTCACAAGCTAAAGTAATCTGGTAGCACCCTGAATCAGCCATGGCTTTATACATCTCTCCTTGGGTACTAACATGATAATTAGTTTTAGTCCCATTGGGAGTGCACCATGGAAGACCTACTTTTTCTAATTCTTTACAGAGCATCATAAGCATCGGTTTATTTGCGGTAATAGTGTCATCCTCAAATTGAATCTCACCCACATTATAGTTTGCTTGAGCATCTTTTATTTCTAGGATAACATCATCAATATTTCTCCAGCGGACTTTTGCTCCCCAAGTATCAGGAGTAGTGCAAAAAGTACATTTCTCAGGACAGCCGCGCGAGGCCATTATGTTGACGACTCTTTTTGATTTTGATTTTGCGGAATGAAATGCACCAATTGAAAAGTAACCTTCCATATCGACAAGATCTCTAGCGGGAAGAGGTAAAGAAGATAAAGGTGTAATGGCTGCTGGAGTTGGGTTAATAAGGTATTCTAATGGTCCTTCTTTTCTCATTACCAATCCTGAAATTTTTGAAAAATCACCTTTATTTAAAATAGAATTAACCAGCTTGGGAAATTCAAAGTCTACCTCTCCATGCATTACTAAATCAATAAATGGATCTTCAAAGTCAACAAGCCGATTGGAAAGACCAGAGCCAGGATGCATTTTTGCATAAAGGTAATCCTTAACCGCATTACCAATATGGTTCCCTCCCATTATAACGCTACATTTAGGAACAACATCCTTAGCTATACGTGCCAAGTTGTGTGCAGAATCAACCAAATTAGAAAATAATGCAGAAATGCCTAAAATGTCTGGCTGGTAATCTTCAATAACCTTTTGAATGTCCCGGTCATCTTGCCCAATCAACACACTTTTCTCATCAATAGGAACACGATTATAAAAATCAGCCAAAGCACAGTCGTGGATTTTAACTTCATGACCTTGCTGGCGGATAATACTGGCGGCAATCATGGGGCCAAGTGGAGGTTGAATTCTATGTACACTATTTGGATCACTAAGTCCTTTTAAATTAGGTGTCATTAGAAGAATTCTTCCTTTCTTTTGGGGTTTAATAACTGAAGTTGGCACCATAGTTTTAGTTTTATTTTTTCAAAAGATTCTTGTTATTTAAAACTATCTAAACTTTCCCGCAAGTATAAGTGATAAAATAATCCTAAGAGAGACTCTTAGCGAATGGTTTCTATTATTCTTCGCAGATCATTTTGTTCTATTTTCCGAGGATTATTCTTCATTCGTTCCGGATTAAATCCATTTTTAATGATTAAATCAATATCAATGTCAGATTGTATTCCTAATTTAATAAGTTTTCGTTCTAACCCTATATTATCCATAAGGAGTTCAAGCCTGGTTTTAATCTCTTTTGGAGATGAAACTCCAAAAATTGAGGCTAAATTATTAAGCATATCTTTTATGAACATTACGCCCCGTGGGTCTAAGGTGCTGCCTTCTGTCGTCCCGGCATTATATTCCACCATTTCGGGTAAAGTTAAAGCCACGGCATGTCCATGAGGAATATTAAAATAAGAAGTAAGGGGGTAAGAGATAGCATGGCAGGCAGTTGTAAACGAAATATTAATCGCTTTTCCAGAAAAGTTAGCAGCTTTAGCCATTCCTATTCTTGATTCCTCGTTGGGATTATTAACAGCCTTTTCCAGGTACTGTAAAACCAAGACTAATGCTTGCTGAGCATACTGCCTTGACTGCTCAGTAGAATAAATACTCCAATATGATTCCATCGCTTGGGACAAAGAATCCATTCCGGTGCAGGCTGTCTGATACGATGGAAGAGTAAATGTTAGGTTAGGGTCAATAATGGCATAATCAGGAACCAAGCTAGGATGGGTGAGTGAATATTTAGTTTTACTAATATAAATCGTGGCAAAATGAGTGGCTTCACTTCCTGTTCCCGCTGTTGTGGGAAGGGCTGCTAAAGGTATACTCCGAGGAGGAATAGGTAATTTTTTAAGGACATACTCTTCTGCAGTTCCAGTACCTTTAGCTAATAGTGCAATGGCTTTGGCGATGTCGATGGCGCTTCCACCACCCACGGCAAGGATAAAATCACTATTATATTTCCGGAATAAATCTATCCCCTTCCCTATATCCTCTATCTTGGCATTTGATGAAAAATCAGTAAAATGAGTAACATCATAATCCTGCAGTAACTTATTAAGTTTTTTCTCCGCACCAGAAAGTTGATACGAATTTATGCTTCTAACTACAAAAATACTGCTAGGTTTTTCTTGTGCAAGAATATGACGTACCTGTTCAATAGCCCCCACTCCAAAATATTCTTTTTGACTCATTTTCTTTAAAAAATTATTGTTCTATAAAATAATTCCTCACTGTTTGCAGGTCATAGGGGTAGGTGTTATTTTTTGGTATCTGATGGTTATTTCTTTAACTGTTCAAACTAAACGAAAACATAATAGTTTTAAGTACTAAGTAACTAACTACCAAATACCATTCTTGCACCGCCAGGCATAACTCTGCTGGATATAAACCACAGGACCAAAAGGGTTTACTTTTTTGGTTTCATTCATATTTTCCCAGGAATTAAAGTTGTTATCTCTTCGATAGGCAGACCGTACTGTTCTGCTTCAAAAGCCCGTTCATGAAGCAAAATCATTTCCGCAGCCTTAACCATAGCTGGATAGGCACTACGCAGTAAGTTATCAGCATAAATAATAATAGCCGCCCCAGCAGCATAGAGCTCACGCTCCGTAACCTGGCTAAAAGTAGATGGAACCACAATGAGGGGGACTTTTTGTTCAAAAGAAGAATAACGCTGGCAAAAGTTTAATATTTCAACAGGGTCTCGTTCTTTACTATTAATCATAATACCATCCGCACCAGCTTTAATGTAAGCATTTGCTCGTATTAACGCATCTTCTAATCCAACACCCAAAATTAGACTTTCTATACTGGCAATGATCATAAAATCTTCGGTAACCTGGGCTTTCTTGCCTGAAGAAATTTTGCAGCTGAAATTTTTAACGGAATCCTGCTCGGGTACAACTTTATTTCCAAAAAAAGAATATTTCTTAAGCCCAACATTATCTTTAATAACGACTGCAGAAACTCCAAGTCGTTCTAAAGTCTTAACCATAAACACAAAATGCTCCGAAATTCCTCCCGTGTCACCATCAACTATAATTGGTTTGGTGGTAGCTTCAATAATCTGGTGAAGTGTATCCATCCTAGCCACCAATTCGATATCCGGTTTTCCTTTAGCAGTGGAATCAGTCAAACTGCTGATCCAAATTCCATCAAATTCTTGCGGTTTTTCATTTCTAAGTACCCTAGTATTCTCAACAATCAAAGCGCTGATGCCGTTATGGGCTTCTAAAAATCTAACTACTTCCTTCACGTCTAATAAACGACGTAATTTTTTCATCCTCCTCTCAGGGGTTATGCCGATTTCATGTAAATATTGGTGTAATTTAGTAGAAGATACTCCTTCAGTATAAGGTATTTCTATCAATTCTCCCCCCCATTCTTTCATGATTTCAATAATTTCTCCGCGTATATTTTTTTGGACACCAGTCCTCCAGTCATCCCCATGCACTACAAAACGAGGCCGGAACTTTCTCAAATTAGGGATATAATCCAATGATTCTTGAGCCACTACTTTAGTTACGCCTTTAATGTTTTCGACAACTTTTTTTCGTTCTTCAAATGTTAATGCGGGGATTCTCTTATAACCAGCGATACCTTTATCAGTTAATAAACCAACCATCACTGAACCTAATTTCCGTGCCTGCTCAATAATATTAATATGGCCGTGGTGAATAAAATCGGCACTCATTCCAACATACACTAAATCCCCACTTTCCATTACAGAATCCATGCTTTAGATTTAAAATTGCGGTTTAAAAGAGTAGTGATTTTTAGTTCTAACTAAATGTAAATATACTCCAGAAATGAAAGAAATGGAAAGGAAGAAAGAGTTAAAAACGTCGTAATACCTGTTGCTGAACTGCTTTAAATGGGCCATTGTCGAGCAATTTCTGACATTCCTTCTCCCCAAATTGCTGAAGGAAATACAGCGGCAGTGCGCCGTAAAGACCACCAAACAAACGACTTCCTGCGCCATGAATGGTATCCACCCGTGCAATTATTGCTGCAGGATCATTATCGATAATGTTCAGTGTGGCATTTTCCCATGCATCTTTTGGAAAGGAAGGATTTTCTGCTGCTTGTTCTTCGAGTGCGTGCCGTGCTTTGATTTCATCGTTAACCACACCTTTTCCACCACCCAAACTTCGATAAATTTCCATTGCTCCTTCGTGTCGTGCCATAACCTGCTCTGCAGGAATTGTGAGAGCCCCATGGTAGACAAAAGCCGTGGTTGATGCATTAACCGCAGTATTCATCGGGTGATCTTCCTTGAAGATACCAATGAGACGATAGTTAACTTCATGCGCTTGAATGCCTGCTTCTTCCATCCCTTCAGTAATTACCGCATCCTTCATCGGATTAATGGTTATACTTCCCATGCTGTATCCTACCGGAAATGGAATGCTTCCTACAGGAACAGAAACAAATTGTCCAACGCGGTCCGAACCGCCACGTTCCCCTAACAACAATTTATCTGCTGTTGTGGCGAAACCGTAGATTGATCCCTGTACTGCAGAATAATCAGGCAATGCTTTTTTTCTTTGCGCTTGGATGGTAAAAGAATCAATTTTATAACCGTCAAGGTGAATATCACTGCCGTGGTGTTGTTTGAGCGTTTGCTCAAGACCAGGGAGTGTAAGCAGAAGTTCCCTCCATTCCAAGGGTGATTGAGGATTGATATAAATCGCTCTGTCTATCCCTTGCTCCTGCGCTCGAGCATCAAGGTAGGTTCGCAGTTCGTCCCAGTGAGGAACGCCATGTTCATAAAACTGTGTCAGTGCGGGGTTATTCTCTGCAAGAGGGAAGCAGTTGTGAAGCGTAACTGCCACTCTTGGCTCTTCTTTAAAATGTGCTAATAGTGTTATGGTCATACCACTCTTGAGGCAATGAAGACTATTTAAATTTTACGAATTTTACTTACTGTCAAGAAGTAACCCTTCGATTGTATTCTCTTTTTGAGTAAACTATTATTGAGGTTCAGAAACCATGGTCGTGCTAGATATTGGTACATAATTTGATCAGCCATTTTTTCTGTTAAAAATATTTTGAGTACTTTTTTATAAAAATCAACAATGATACCGTATGTATATCCTTTGTTTAGTTCTTGGTGTACTATTTTTAATCCTTCTCTGCGTAACGCTTCCTTCAGCACCTGCATTGAGCGATAGATTACATGGTACTCTTCATTTTTGATTAGTGATTTGCTGCGCATCAATGGTTCTCTGAGGATGATTCTTCCGTTATCGTTTAATTGGTTATTAATATTTTTTAAAACCACGGGAAGATCCCTGTCGTTAATATACATCAAAACTCCGCCAACAAAAATAACATCAATTTTTTTTGTCTTAAAATTTTTGATATCAGCGCACCTGAACGTGCAATTGCTGATGTTTCTTTTTTTTGCTTCTTGTTGTGCAATTTTTAGAGAGTAAGCAGCGAAATCAATCCCTACGACTTCTTCAAAAATTTTCGAAAAATTAAAAGAATATTTCCCATTTTCACAGCCAATATCCAGAAAAGTATTCCTTGCGGCAGTGCAACGGAGAATTTTTTTGATCTGCTTGATCTCCGTTCTAAAATGGATGAGTGCAAAGCGTTCATTCTTTATTTTATAACCGTCGCCGTAGCGGAAAATTTCGGCTTTGAAATCGTTTTCCCATTGTTCCTTAACTCGGGGGTATAGTATTGATTTCATTGTAGAAAGATACTAATTTTTGCACGACCTGTTGCGGCGTGTAAAGGTTCTCTGCCTCCATTTTTAATGGTTGATTGGGTGTTATTTTGGTGATTGCTGTACGCAATGCGTTGACGTTGCCAGGGGGCACTACATTTTCAGGTTCTAATGTTTCTCTAATCCCCCCCACTGCGGATCCGATGACTGGCACTCCGGCAGCTTGTGCTTCAATTGCGATTCTGCCGAATGGTTCCGGCCAGAGAGAGGGGAAAATAACGGCATCTGCGGTTTGATATATTTTAGGCACATCTTCATACGGTACAGGAGGATGAATCTGTGCATTAATTTTATATTCTTGAATATACTTCTCTAACTTCGCTTTTAATGGCCCTTCACCATAAAGATCGGCACGGACGTTTTCTAATCCGCGCAAGGCTTGGATGAGAATTTGCGGTCCTTTGTAGCGGGTGAGGGAGCCGAGGTAAAGAACGGTAAATTGGTTCGTATCCTTCTTTTTTTTCCGAGGTTGAAAATCCTGAACATTGAGGATGTTGGGAATAACAACCGCACGATGTCCGTGGTGTAGCAGCAGTTTTTGCACGTATTTACTGATTGCGATCAATCGGCAGAAGCGGAGCGCATTGCGCAATCGGTGGTGGTAGTGGTAGAGATACAAAAGGTAAGCTAGATTGTATTTCAGAAACCATTTATTTTTCATTTTCCCTATTTCAGCAGATTGTGCTTGACAAGGAATAAATTTTTGCAATGAACAGCGATAGGAACATTCTTTTTTTCCTTTATACATCCGATCACCTTTTGGACATAATGTGGGATAACTTTCAATTGTTGCACAAAGAGGTATTTTCAATTTTGCAATTGATGGTGCGGCGATGATGCTTGTACCAAGAAAATGAATGACATCAACTGGATGCTGCTTGACAAAACGCTTGACATTCCGCACCACAGAACTAGGGAATATAAAACTACGATAAATGTTACTAAGGATAGTGCTGGGACTGCTGCCGGTCTTGAGCCAGCGATAGATATGAACCCCATTTTTTTTATCGTATACTGGCAGGCCATGATGGTACGAAGTTAATACAGACACATCAGCTTCCGGCGATTGTGATAATGCCAAAGCCTCCGCGGTCATAGCTAAGTTAATCTCTCCGCCGCCCATTACTTTAGGCGGATAATACTCAGAGATGAAGAGGATTTTCATTTTAGCCTAAAATTTTTTCTATCTTAATTAAGAGTTATGGTTTTAAGATTTATTATTTTGATTTATTGATAAAATAAAATTTATTAATTTAATGAAGATAATGAAAATAGGATTAGTTTATCTACTTATTTTATCAACATCCCCCCCCCCCATACTTTATCAACATCCCGCCCATACACCGCCAGAACATTGTTGCCTATCCTCAAGGAAATTTTGTACCCTAATGACTCCAGAAAATTATTAATTTCTTTTTTATATTGATTAGAAGCAGTATATTCCAATAATACCGGCGGACGAGAATTAAATAACAATTTCTTCATTCCCAGGAGGACAAAATATTCCATCCCTTCCACATCCATCTTAACCAAATCAGCGTGCTGAACTAAATTATCAACCGTTTGAACGTCCACCCATTCATATTTGTTTTTAGAAGAGTTCATTTTATTTCCCAACAAACTATTATATCCAAATCCTGCCGAATCAAGATGCAGTTTAGCTCTCCCGGGCTTATCACTTACCGCACAGCGATAGGATTTAAGGTTTAATTCTTCCTCTTTTATTTTATTTAGGTTATTTAGTTTATTATTTTTATTGATGATATTAACTTTATTTAATTCAATATTCTCCTGCAATAAATTATATGATCTAGCCGTTGGTTCAAAGGCGATAACTGTTTTAGCTTTTCTATTAATTAAAGAATAAAGCGAATAGAACCCAAAGGAGGCCCCAATGTCAAGCACAATAGAATTGCTAGTGACATAATGATCAAACACCGGCAATAAACTACGAAAAGTCTTACGCCGGATGATATAATAGGGTACAACCTGGGGATCAATCTTGAATTTAATTCCAAAACGAGATACAATCCGAGGATGGAACATCTTCCAATAAGTGGAGGTTATCCAGTCGGTGAGTTGGCGTTTGAAAGTTCTAGTAGTACTATTAAGTTTAGTATTCATTTTTAGTTTGCACCAGTTTTGATCAGCATTTACCTCCTAACCTGCCAGCTTACTACCCCGCGCTTGTCAAAATTGAAGTTTACTATTTCCCCGCCAATTTTTTCCAATTCTGAAGTAACTGCTTTCTTTTTTAAGGGTGAACAGAAAAATAACAAATACCCGCCGCCGCCGGCGCCTAAAATTTTTCCACCCAGCGCTCCATTTTTAATCCCAACGTCGTATAATTTATTGATCGTGCCAGTAGATATTCTGGGATCAAGCCGTTTTTTGTTTTCCCAAGATTCATGCAGGAGGCTGCCAAATTCGTCCATTTTTCCTTTTAGCAGGGCAGATCTTAAATTTAAGGTAATTTCCTTCAATCTGCCTAATGCTTTGATGACATCTTCATCCTTATCTGAACTATCCTTATCCTGCTTTTTGACTAATTCCGCCTGGATATCACCGGAAAATCTAGTATTGCCGGTATAACATAAGAACAGATTATGGTTTAATTCAGTAATAATATCCTCATTTATTCTTAAGGGGTGGACTATTACTTCCCGATCCGTAAATTCCATAAAATTGAATCCACCAAAGACCGCGGCGTATTGATCTTGGTAACCGCCAGCTATGCCTAACTCTTCCCTCTCCGCTTTATAAATTAGTTCTGATAATTTATACTCATCCAACTTTTCTTCTTTTAATTGATTTAAAAGGCTAGCTACCACAGCAGCGACAGTAGCTGAAGACCCTAACCCGCTCCCAGGAGGAACATCGCTTTGCAGATGAAGTTCAAATCCAGATTTAGGAGCCATCAGTTTTATTACCGCCTTAACCAAACTTAGCTGGCCATCGTAATTTAATTTAGAAATATCCTCAATGGTTTCATCCACTCCAAAATCAACTGAACGGATTATAATTGGGGTATCATTCCGCTTGATTAATGTTCCTCGGCAGTATTTGTCAATAGTGGTGCTTAATACACAGCCGCCAAAATCCTTGAAATAACTATGGATGTCTGTTCCACCACCGGAAAAACTTACCCTTAGAGGAGCCTGGGATCTAAATATTATTGATCCATTGAGGACGTCATCCAAATTGGTAGATAAAAATATGTCTTTTACTATCCCTTCATCGTCCAGCAAGGGGATGTGTTTAATCCGAGGGTTTATCAAACCCTTAACTTTTTCGGTAGGCCAATCCACTTTAGCAGTGACTGGTTCCCGGATCATGATCTGATCTATTTTCCGATTAAGGTCTTCATCTTTGATAATATATCTCCTAATATCCCCATCAGTTACCAACCCCTTAAGTTTTCTATTATTATCTACTACTAAAGCTATACCTAAAGCCGCCTTATCCATGCTCATCATAACCTGCCTGATGGTGTGATCCTCCTTCACCATCAACCAATCTAATAATTCTTGTTTTAACTGGTGATATGATTCTGGAACGCCCATATCGATAAATTTTCCTTCCCACACATACCCGTATAATGATCCCTCATTTACCAGTTGAGATAAGATCTCTTTTTCTAACGAAACTGGCCGGCCTGATGGGATAAGGTCTAAAATACGGCGGTTAAATATGCCTACTCCGCCGTTAATGTAATTGGCTGCCAACAAGGAAGTTGAGTTAAAATTGGTGGAGTTAGAATTGGTGGAGTTAGAATTGGTGGAGTTAGAATTGTTTTTTTCTATAAAAGAAATTATCTTTCCAGAATTATCCATTACTACAGACCCATAGCGGGAAACATCGTCCACTTTAGCGATACCTAAAGTAAATTTAGGATTTGACCCTTGGCCTGGATTTAATCTAGGGGGATTATTGGAGATATTATCCTTATGGAACTCTATCAATTTAGAGAAATCTATCTGAGCATAAGTATTGCCATTTAGGACTATAAATTCTTCTCCTGAATCTTTAAGATACGATTCCGCATTTTTTATTGCTCCGCCGGTGCCTAACAATTCACCTTCTTCCACTGAATAAGTTATTTTAACACCCAACCTGGAACCATCTCCAAAATAATTACGGATGTAATCGCCTTTGTAACCAATCGCTAATACTATATCAGTAAGATTAAATTTTTTAAGCCATTCGATCTGATAGACTAAAAAAGGTCTTCCCCCAACCGGAGCCATGGATTTAGGAACATCTTGGATCACCGACTTTAATCTTGTTCCTAAACCGCCGCAGAGAATTAAAACTTTCATGGATCAGCCCTTTATTTTAATTAGGTAATTCCACCTTATCATAGGCCATAAATTCATCTTCCACTAAATTGACCTTAGCTTTCTTGCCTAGGAAATCATACAAATGCCTAGGATGAAGGCCGGCAGCGGGACGTTTGGCCGCCAGCATCGAGCGGGTGATTATAGTTCCTTGGGGAATGTTAGTATTAGCCACTACACTCTTCCTTAATCTAGGAATATTTTCTAATTCTGATTTAGTTGGTTTGGATTCAACATTGCCCACACAGGTTTCAGCCAGGCGAATATGCTTAACCAGCTGTTTTAATTCTTCCGGATTGCAGGAAGTTCGGTGATCTGGACCGGACATGTTTTTATCTAAAGTAAAATGTTTCTCGTGCAGACAGCTTCCACTAACGGTAGCAGCTATGGGTATAACCTCAGATAAAGTATGGTCTGAATATCCAACTAAGACTGTATATCTTCGGCGTATTTCTGATAACACGGCCAAATTAGCATTTTTTATTTCGGCGGGATAATTTGCGGTACACTGCAATACTACTAAGTTATTATTACCCTGATTACGAATAGTATTTATTGCTTCTTCAATCTCCGCATAGGACCCCATCCCTGTGGGCAAGAAGATTGGTTTCTGTTTTTTGGCCACATGTTCCAACAGGGGGATATTAGTCAAATCGGTGGAAGCAATCTTAAAAGCAGGAACGCCTAATTTTTCTAAAAGGTCAGCGCTGTCTTCATCGTAAGGAGTAGAAAGAAACATGATCCCTTTCTTCCGGCAATAATCAGCCAGAAGATAATGCATTTCTTCAGTCAATTCTTCTTTTTTCAGTAAATCAAACCACGACCCGCCTTGGCCGGTAGTTTCAATGTGATATTGAGCTTTAGGAGCAGTGCGAGTGTTTAATTTTTCGGCTTTAAAAGTTTGAAACTTAACTGCATCAGCTCCGGCTTCCACCGCTACATCAATTAATCTTTTAGCTGTTTCTAAATTCCCTTCGTGATTTACTCCCGCTTCGGCGATTATGAATACCGGATGTCCATCGCCTATTTTTCGATTGCCTACCGTAATTTCTAAGGGTTTAGATATTGGAAGAGATCCAGTGTTAGATCCAACCGGTTTAGGGTAATCAGGCTGAAGTTCGCTGATTCCAATTTTAGGGCTGTCTGATAAAGGATTATTTCCTCCCACTGGTTTAATTACCTTAGCCGGAACGCCTACGGCAACCATAAAATCAGGCACATCACGGATAACTACTGCTCCAGCACCAATTATTGATCCAGCACCGATAACTATTTTCTGAATTATAGATGATCCAATACCCAGATATGCTCCGGTTTTTATTCTAACATTACCCCCTATATTAACTCCCGGATTAATATTAACTAGATCTTCGACTATTACTTCATGACCGATAGTGCAGCCGCTGTTAACTAATACATAATTACCAATAGTCGCGTCGGCATTAATTACCACCCCAGGATAAATTAAAACTCCCTCTCCTAATTTTACCCTGCGGTTTACATAAGATTGAGGATGAATAAGGGTAGGCAAATTAAATCCATTATTTTTTAGCAGAGAAGCTAATTTTGATCGGGCTTTATAATCTCCAACTGCTATAACCGCCTGAGAAATACCTTCAGCCCTAAGTTTAGGCAACATTTCATCTCCACCTAGTACTGGAAGACCGTTGATTACCTGCCCCTTTAACTCCAAATTTGGATCAATGAACCCTACTGGTTCCATCTCGGGAACTGATTGCAGCATAGATAATACTTCTTTGCCAAATCCAGATGCACCCAGGATTATAATTTTCATCTCATATCACTCCAAAACCTGCTTTTTTGATAAATTTCTGACTTAAGGTGTATTGAAAAGTTCTCACTTACATTCGGTCTGCACCTTCAAAATGTCCGCTATTTTTTCTCAAAGTGCTGCGTTCCCGTAGCTTGCTGCTAGGTAAGTCACGAACGGAGCGTAGCGAAGTGACTTGAGGACAACCCCTCGCAACGCACCAGATTGATTATCGAAAGCATTTTTACCTTAGGGTGCAGACTTACTTTTCAATAACACCTGACTTAAAAAACGTTTATAAAAGTTCTGAATCTATTGAACATATTTATCAACCTATTTATTAACTTCCTTAACTACTTCAACATAATTTTCAATTACATAATCTTGCTCCTGCTCAGTCATAGCATAGTACATCGGCAAGCACAGAATCCGTTTAGTAACCTCTTCTGCTATAAGACATTTACCCCGGAAATATTCTCTTAAATGAGGCTGTTCATAGACCGGATAAGGCCAAGAAACGTTGGTAGTGATACCCCGCTCTTTTAACTTTTTTATAACCAAATCCCTATTGTCCACTAAAGTAGGATATAAGAACCAGGAGTGTTTGCAACCTTGTTCCACATAAGGAGTCTTTATCAATTTGGTATTGGATGAGGGAATGGGCTCATTTAATTTTTTATTTAATTTATTAGTATAGATTTCGGCCAATAAAGCTCGTTTACCCAAGATTTGATTAAACCGTCTTAATTGAGCCAATCCTACTGAAGCATGAAGATCGCTTAAACGATAATTATGACCTAACAGAGGATGAAAATATTTGGTATCAGGTGATTCTCCTTGGTTAAGGATAATTCTAGCTTTCTGGCCATAAGCATCGTTATCAGTAAAAATCATTCCCCCTTCAACTGCTGAAAAACTTTTAGCCGTATGGAAACTGGTTATGCTTATATCACCAAAGGAGCATAATTTTTTTCCGTTCAATTCTCCACCAAAACTGGGGGCTCCATCTTCCACTAAATATAAATGATATTTATTAGCAATCATCCTTAATTTTATCCAATCGGCACTATGCCCTGCATAATCGATAGCAATTAGGGCTTTAGTCTTAGCGGTAATTTTCCGTTCTACATCCGCTGGATCAATACAAAAAGTGTCCGGAAGAATGTCGGCGAAAACCGGAACAGCATGCTGATAGAGAACGGAATTGGCAGTGGCAATATAAGCCATGGCCGGAACGATTATCTCCTCCCCAGGTTTAATATCCAATACTTTTAACGCGATGTCTAAAGCGGAAGTCCCATTATTAACTGCAATGGCATGTTTAGTTCCAATAATCGATTTAGCCAACTCTTCAAACTGGGTAACCTTAGGGCCCTTAGCCAGCCAAGTTGATTTAACAGTATCAATGACTTCATTTAATTCATCCTCGGTAATGTGCAAAGAAGCCCAGGGGATATTCATTATTGGTTTAACAGTAGTTTTAGATTCAACATAAATTGGTTCGGAGATAAGTGGGTGTTCAGCTAATTTGTGTTCTGCTGAATTGGTTGGTGAAGAGGGTGGATATTTTTGTTTCAACATCTCTTCATCCAACATTAAGCTGTAAGTGTTCTTGAACCGCTTCATCTCCGGCTTATGAGTTTGGTTTTTGCATAAATTGCAAATATTAGGAGAAGTTATTTTGGAATGATCATAAAATTCGGCTCGAGCGGAAATAAATTGGGGATGGTTCCAAACTTTTCTGACTCCTCCTTCAGCAAACACATTGGCAAAATCAGCTTTTTTGTCATCTACAATACAACAAGGAGAGATGTTTCCATCATAATTAATCACCAACCCGGACCAGGGCCAATGACAGGGGGGCGTAGTTGTTGGATCAGCAGCGTTATAAGTTGAATAACGATAAGCTTCCGCTTGAGGCAGCCATTGATCTTTATTGGCGTTGGGATCAAGCTGAATCTTGCCTAAATTCCAGTGGTCCAACCCTAAATTTTGACACAGCTTATTGAAGTCATCAACCTGATGTTCATTTTGTTTCATTACCAGCATTGTTCCTTCAATAATTGGATACTTAAGCCCCCTAGCCTTTTTTATAGCTATACATTTCCGAATATTGTTAAGGACTAAATCCAGATTTCCCCCCACCCTATACTGCTGGTAAACTTCCTGAGTAGTTCCATCTATATCGCAGTGCAATAAGGCTAATCCGGATTTAATTAACCGCTCCAGATATTCATCCGGATGGGGCAAAGACAAATTAGTGGAAACAAAAGTGTAAATTTTTCGATCGGCAGCATACTTAATCATTTCCGGCAGCCATTTAACCAACGTCGGCTCGCCCCAATTCTGCAAGTAGAGATCTAAAATAGAATCCTCGCCTTCATCAATCAGTTTCTGAAATTGCTCCAGCTTAAGTGTTCCTTTAATCCGGCTGGTATTACCCAATCCAGTGGAACAGAGCGGACATTTTAAGTTGCAGATATTAGTTGGTTCAATAACTAAGTGGTAAGGCATAGATTTTAGCTCTAATACACCCGCTTTTTCTTCTTCTAAAGCTAAAATAAAATTCTGCAGTTTTTTTTCCGTCCAAAAGTCAGAAGGAACTTTACTTATAAACCTCCATCCGCCCAAACTTTTTATTTTTTCAACCTGTTCTTCATACATCCAGCTGAAGACTGTCAATTTGCCTTTTTAAGCTTTCTGAACAACAATTCATAATATATTAAATTGGTGTATTAAATAGTTAAATTTATTAAAAGTCAAAAAAAAAACCTAAACATGAAAATACTCATCACCGGCGGAGCCGGATACATTGGCTGCGTGTTAACAACCCATCTCCTAAATAGGAGTTATGATATAACTGTCCTAGACAATTTGGACCATAAGCAGACGGCCTTAATAGGTCTTTGCTCCCAGGAAAAGTTTAATTTCATTTTAGGTGATGTCCGAGATAAAGAATTAATGGAAAAACTGGTTCCGCAATTTGAAGTTATAATCCCTCTAGCAGCAATTGTGGGAGCTCCGGCCTGTTCCCGGAGAAAGCATGATGCTCAGACCATTAATTACGAAGCTATAAAGCTGCTGAGCGAGATCGTTCAGCCCCACCAAAAAATAATTTATCCCACTTCTAACTCCGGCTATGGAACTAAATCGGGAGATACATTCTGCACTGAAGAAACACCCCTAGAGCCAATTTCTTTATATGGAGTTACTAAAGTGGAAGGAGAGAGGGTGTTGCTAAACACTGGTAAGGCCGTAACATTAAGACTAGCTACAGTGTTTGGTACTTCTCCCCGAATGAGAACTGATCTGCTGGTGAATGATTTAGTTCAGCGAGCGATCTTTGATAGATGTTTAGTCTTGTTTGAAGAACATTTCAAGCGAAATTATATCCATATCCAAGATGTAGCCAGATGTTTTGAGCATTGCATCCTTAACTTTGAGAACATGCGAGGAAAAGCCTATAATGTGGGATTAGAGGAAGCCAATCTTTCCAAGCGGGAATTAGCCGAAAAGATAAAAGAACATATCCCGGGAGTTGTAATAATCTCCGAAGAATTTGCCCAAGATCCGGATAAAAGAAATTATGTGGTCTCCAACCAGAAACTTTATGCCACAGGATTCAGACCACAGTATACTATTGATTTTGGGATTAAGGAACTTATCAAAGCCTATAAGATATTAGGAAATGTTAAGTTAGGGAATGGGTAGAGGGTGGTCTGTCCAGAATGGAATTAATTTGTATACTACGTGCCGGCGCGAGGATTTTTTGAGCAGCGCAAAAAAACAAAAGGATATTTGTTTTTTGCGCCGAAATGAACGGAAGGTTTCATTTCGTGCGCCAAAGTAGGCACAAAGAATGAAAATTCCAGTCTGCAAAAAAAAAGGTATAGTTTAAGCCAGTTCAGCTAAAGCAAGATTAAATCCGCCAGGCACAGTTTTAACTTTTGTTATCCCACTGCCAGTAGAAGTGTAAAGCATAACTTCTAATTCCTGAGGATCAGACAGGGCTAATATTTTTTCCGGCTCAATGGCAACAAGGTATGAATTTGGATCTAATCTTTCCGTTCCATAGATAAATTCAGAGGAAAAGGGAATTGCATCCGTATGCAGTTCCGCCAGATAAATGATGTTTACTCCCGCAGTTGGAGGATCCCAATAAAAAAATCCGTGCGATCTGGAAAGGGTATTTCCCTCTTCGTCTCGGAGAATAATCGTGTCTTTCTTAATACCAAAAGTTTCTTCAAGTGAATTTACCAGATTAAATTTTAGAACTGCTTCTTCTGAAGAGAGGTTAGTAATTGATAGCAGGGAACGATATAATTCCAGTCGATCTCTGTTTTCAGCAGGCTTCTGTTTTAAAACTTGAGCATAAATAAAAGGTATAATTTCTTCATATCCCCCCTCACAGATGTTTTCAATACCTTTAACTGCAATAAACTGGAGCAAGTTCTCTTTCCTTAAACCTACTTCTTCAAAAAACTCCCGCAATGCACCAATAAAAGGAAATCTAATTTCGGTAGGAATTTCAATAGGTACATAACTTACGGATAAATCTAGATCTGGAAAACCGGAAATAGGGGTAATTTTAAAATTGCGGGGAGTTCCCTTCCCGGCCATTAGGAAATATTTTCCCCAGAAAGGAAGAATACCTACCCCATATCCCCGCAAGGGATCTTTGGGGGTTGCAATAGCATAAGACTGGCCCAGTTGGGCTAAATTTAACTGGGAGGCAACTAATTCTTCGGACTGACTTTTAATAGATTTTATCCCCGCGTAATCTAGCATATTAGAAGAGGAAATAATAACTTCTAAAACTCTACCTTCAGCCGTAGGAGTTACCCTAGCCGTATTTATTTTAATACCAATAGAAACCATTATCTTAATTTTTCCTCAAGAGTATATAAATCTTTAGAGAAGTTGGCTTAGTTGCAAGTTAATTCATAATTAATAAGAAAGTCTCCCTCCTCGCTTGTTTTTGGGAAAACGAAAGTGAGGGTAGTAGGGAGACCTATTATGAAAAAGAGTTATGATGTTGATATTAATAAAGTTGTTGTTAAAAC
>DATDWB010000014.1:0-2828 GCA_035289845.1 Candidatus Nanoarchaeia archaeon
TTATTATAATCCCAAGGCGACGTACCAATGGTAAAATATTGCCATTCATCATTACCGCTAGCTAATACTAAGTCCGACAAATCAAATTTTTCCGCACCTTGCTGGGGAGAGATTACCTCCCTAACTTCGTCCAGCAAAGGACGATAATTCTGATTACCAACTAATTGAACATAAGAACTATTCTGAGCATCAGCAAGATGCCGTAAAACTAAATTACCTTCTTCGGGAGTGATATAAAGCATCGGTTTGCCATCCTGCATCCAGTAAATAATACCATCCGCAGTATAATATCCCCTCTTACGCAGGGATTCGTTTGTCAGCCGTTCTGTAGTTATTTCCGCTGCAGTACACATCGTGCCCGGCTGAATTTGAGCGTAAGCGTCTTTAAGGTTACCTTCGACGTCCACACGGTTCACTAGCTCCCTCTCCCTTTCAACTTTCGCCAAAAAATCTTCCAGAGATAGTATACCCTTCCCAATTTCATCCCAGTCGATAGTAATAGCCATATTATTCCCCCCCATAAATCTTATTAGTTAAGTCCATGACAAAATCATATAAGTCCTTCTCTGATTTCACTAGTTTAACCATAACCCCTTCCTTCATCAATCGATGGCTGTACTGAGAATGGTCCCCGATCTGGACATGGAAGACCGGATTATATTTTCCCGCAGTTATCATCTGGTTAGAAATTTCCGGCCAATTTTCAATCTCGCCATCAGAGATGGAAAATATTAACGTATTTTTTTTCTGGATCAATTTCTCAACTTTAGATAAATCTATCCTAGTGCCGCCAAATTGGGGATGCAGAGCTTCGGCTAAAGAATTCCTTAATCCCCGGCTAAGCACAGTATCATAACTAAAATTAGCAAAATAAGCATCGGAATCATAAACTCCTAAATCTTTAAGTTTTTGAGCGATCATAAAATAGGCTACCAGTGAAACATGATACTTGCTGTTCAACTGCCACACGTTTCCCTGGCTAGTCTTGGAATTGACTGTTTCTCCCAATGGTTCTCCTTCAGGCATGTTCAACAACATACTACTGGAAGTATCCATCAGGCAGAACACTATATCCGGCCGATCAATTAGGTTATCTTTTACTTTAGCCTGAACTGGATACTTAAACTCATTAGTAGCCAGGTCAAAATTCCGGTCTTCAAAATTGAAGGTTAATCCAGATATTTCAGAAGCGTCATCAGAATCAAATTCAAAAGTCCTTTCCCCAATCTCAATTAAAGGATAATTCTTTCCTTCAACTGGTGGAGTAGTTAATTCAAACACTTTATCGGAAGCGAGCAGCTCATAGTAAGCAATTAGATATTCGGAATTGGTCATCCATCCGGGGCCGCTGCCAGCTTTTCTTCCTCTTAACAAGGTTTTTTGGTTTTTTTTATCATTCAATTCCTGGCTGAAACCGTCCCGGCCTTTAAACTGGTCTCCCAATTCCCGATTTAAGATGTCCGCCAAATCCTCCCCCGGTTCATCACCGGAACTGGGGTTAGGTTTAGTATCTTCTTGTTTTTTTCCTGGCCCGGAGGAATTATTTTTGGGATTTGGGTTTTTATCTTGATCCTCTCCGGTGGAACTGCCGCTTCCATCTGAAGAAGAATTATCCTCTGAAGAAGGAGCAGAGCCTGAATCAGAATATCCCTCAGTATTACTGCCGCCCCCTGAACCGGGAAGTTTCTCTGGCGGAACTTCTGGCTTATCCAACAGTGGCAAAATCTCTTCCGCAAAGATGCGGGAGATGTTTTCCCAGTGATCTCTATCCGCCAAATAATCCCGCCGGGATTTTCTATCTCCAAAATATTCATCATTAAGGCTGCTTACTCCAGTACGATCCAGAAAATTTTTAAGAGCAGTATTTATTTTTGGATCGTAAGAAAAGTTATGATCTAATAATTTCTTCTCCGGCTCTTCGCCATTAAAATATAAATTCAGCCGGACAAATATTTCATACAGAGGAGAAAATTTATCCCCAGTATTTTTTTTCCCCTGTTCATGATAAAATAAATAAAACCCGGCTAAACTGGTTTCCCCTCCTTCTTGATCAAATTTTTTGATCATAGTATTATTAATTATATCTGTGACTATATTAACCGCATAACTTAAAAGATCTTTATTATTAGTCTTTAAAACTTGCTGAATAGGTTTCAAAAAATTTTCCGATAAAGTTTTGTAATCTTCCGGACAGCCTTGTTTCCTTCCCCGGTGGCCAATTTCATGGTTCATCAGGTCCCGCAGCAAAACATGGACCGTATTTTCAAGAGAGATGTTCCTTTTTTGAAGATAATGGTCTAATTTTCTATCCATAAATTTTTCTGCCCAATTGGGATTATAATTTATAGTTATTAAATGAGTACTTAGATCTATCCCGGCAGAAGTATCTTTATCGGTTTCTGTTAGTTTTAAATCACGAAAGAATTCCTGATTTACCATCATCTGCTTAAGTACAACTTCTAAAGATTGGGTAGTGGTCATGATTATTCTATGTTTAGTAGTACCATTCTGGGTACAAGTTTATGGATTATATCTTTTTGGTCATTTTTTAATCGCGCCCTACCGGGCGCACCCCCTACCCTGATTGCTCGCCTACGCTCGCCCTACCCCACTACCCCACGCAGGGCGTTATGAACGTTCACGCTACGATCACTGGCAATGAAATTGGAATTGCTGCCGAAATCATACAGCCACGAAGCCCGCCCGAGGGGAGTGCCTGCATTGCGAGCAACATAACTCGGTTTCAAGACATATATTCTTGTTTCCGTAATTTTGGCATAATTTAACATCTTCATAGCTAACGTAAAATCTTGACCGCTGCCAAAAAC
>DATDWB010000015.1:0-3793 GCA_035289845.1 Candidatus Nanoarchaeia archaeon
GTTTTTGGCAGCGGTCAAGATTTTACGTTAGCTATGAAGATGTTAAATTATGCCAAAATTACGGAAACAAGAATATATGTCTTGAAACCGAGTTATGTTGCTCGCAATGCAGGCACTCCCCTCGGGCGGGCTTCGTGGCTGGATAATTTCAACATCAATTCCAGTTTCAGTGCCGGTGGTCGTAGCGTAGGTAATCATAACGCCCTGCGTGGGGTAGTGGGGTAGGGCGAGCGTAGGCGAGCAATCAGGGTAGAGAAGCGCCGGAGGCGCAGCCAGAATTTCTACTTAGTCAACTCAACAAAAACCTTTATAAGGCAACTTGATTTATTTTAAACAATGATAGATGTGAGTGGAAACGTATTCCTAGAGGTAGGTATAATCATAATTATAGCTGCCGTAGCCGCTTATTTGTTAAGACTGATAAAACAACCCCAAATTTTAGCTTATTTTTTAGTAGGTATATTAATAACACCCGTGCTTAAAATAGTAACGGATGTAAGTATAATCGAGTCAATGTCAGTTATTGGTGTAGCTTTTTTATTGTTCTTAGTTGGTTTGGAAATGGATATTAAATCTCTTAAAACTGTAGCTTTAGTTTCTTCCCTAGGCGGGTTCATCCAGATTACGTTATTGTTTGTATTTGGTTACTTGATTTCGCTAGTGATGGGGTTTTTAGGCACCGAAGCTATTTACATCGGATTAATGCTGGCTTTTTCTTCTACGATGGTAGTTATGAAAATATTGTCTGATCGCAGAGAACTTAACACTCTGCATGGCCGATTAACTTTAGGTATTTTATTGACTGAAGATATTGTAGCTATTCTAGCCTTGCTGGTTTTAGATTCAGTTAATAATTTTAATTTAGCTTTACTAGGCTTCTCCTTCCTTAAATTTGGAGCAATGTTTGTAGGAGCTTACATCCTGAGCAAATTTGTTTTCCCGCCAATATTTCGCTTTGCAGCCAAAAATCAAGAACTGCTGTTAATATCTTCCTTAGCTACTTGTTTCTTATTTTCTTTAGCATATCATTATCTAGGATTTTCGGTAGCTATTGGGGCTTTTATAGCTGGGATAATATTAGGTACGTTAGAGTATAACTTTGAAATCATAGGGCGAGTTAAAAGTCTTAAAGATTTTTTTGCCTTGATTTTTTTTGTATCCTTGGGGATGGGAGTTTCAATCGGGGTAATTAAAGAAATGTGGGTTCCCTTAGTAGTTTTAGTATTGCTGATCATGGTGCTTAAGCCAATAATTGTTATGACCGTATGCTCTATTTTCCAATACACCAAAAAGCCAGCTTTCCTGGCCGCTAATTCCTTAGCCCAGATTGGTGAATTTTCTTTAATAATAGTTGCTCAAGGATTGGCTTGGGGGCATATATCTCAGGAATTATTTTCCTTAACGGTAATAATTGCCATAATTACCATAACCTTAACCTCTTACTACATTGAATATAATCAGCTTTTTTATAACCTACTAAGCAAACCATTAAGTATTTTTGACCGCTTTACAACTAAAGGATTAGAATTTCTGCCTACCAAAATTAGCCCCAAGATAATTTTATGCGGACACAACCGAGTTGGGTACAGCATCTTAAAGAGCCTCAACAAAGTAAAAAAGAAAGTTTTAGTAGTTGATTACAACCCAGAGGTCATAAGCAGTATGATTAAACAGGGTTATCATTGCATTTATGGAGAAATTACTGATGAAGAAATAATTGAACGAATGAATTTAAGAAAAATAAGCATACTTATTTCTACCGTAACTGGACTAAATGAAAATTTGTATCTTATTCGTAAAGTAAGGGAAGTAAATTCCAAAGCTAAGATTTTTGTAACCGCCTCCAATATTGAGGAAGCTCTAAAATTTTATAAAAATAAGGCCGATTATGTTATTCTTCCCCACTTCTTAGGCGGGGAGCATGCTTCACAAATGATTAATGATCTGCGAAAAAGGAAAATAAAATTAAAAGAACAGCGGGAAAGGCATATTCTAGATCTGGAAGAAAGGAGAGGGCTTAGAAACCAGATACCAAGATAATTTTTTTTAGCTTAAGGCACTATTTTTGAGAGGTCTTCACACTTCTTCAACAGTTCTTCAACCACTCTATTATTTAATCTATTTATCAGAATAAAAAAGCATAATAAAGGATGTACTATGCCGAATGAATGCAGTTTCTAGAACTTATCTTGGCTTTAATATTAGGAGTAATTTCCGGAGTCATTACCGGCATAACTCCGGGGATACACGTAAATCTAATTTCCGTATTAGTAGTCTCATTTTCCGGGCTGCTCTTAATGTTGACTTCTCCTCTAGTGCTGGGGGTTTATATAATCAGCCTGGCTATAACTCATACTTTTTTAGATGTTCTACCGGGTATTTATTTGGGGGCTCCAGACGCGGGAACAGAATTAAATATTCTTCCCGGACACAGGTTACTACACCAAGGTCAGGGGCATAATGCAGTAGTGTATACAATTTTAGGTTCACTAGGAAGTTTGCTGTTTTCGTTAATATTATTTCCTCTCTTTATCTTCAGCACTGCCAAAATTTATCCCTTATTTAAAGGCCTAATTGGTTATTTCTTGATTATTATAATGGTGTTAATGATATTAAAAGATAAAGGTAAGATAATTAAAAGTTTAGCGGCCTTTTTATTAGCCGGAGGTTTAGGATTAGTAGTTTTAAGTATACCCAATCTTAACCAGCCGTTATTTCCCCTGCTTTCCGGATTGTTTGGATTTTCAATTATAATCATTAGCTTAATGCAAAAATCTATTATCCCGCCGCAGGATTTTGCTAAACCGCTTACTATTTCTAATAAGAACCTGTTAAAATCAGTCTCGGCGGCTTCCGGAGTAGGATTTATGGCGGCTTTTTTACCTGGCTTTGGAAGCAGTCAAGCGGCGATTGTAGCAACTAATGTGGTTGGAGATATCGGCGATGAAGGATTTTTAACCTTAATTGGAGGGATAAATACTGCCAATATGCTGATAAGTATAAGCACCGCTTACGTTTTAGATAAAGCTCGTAATGGAGCCATATTATCAGTTAACGAATTGCTGGGAAAAATTGGATTTTCGGAGATGATATTATTTCTAGGTGTGGCTTTGGTAGCAGGTGGAATGGCCAGTTTGCTGACTTTAAAGATTTCTAAATTGTTTGCAAGTTTCATGTCCAAGGTAAATTATTCCAAATTAGCTTGGAGTATAATTATCTTCATAACTCTTTTAACGGTCTATTTTGATGGATTCATCGGTTGCTTAATATTAGTTCTAGCCACCGCAATCGGATTAATTACTTCTTTCTGGGGAGTGGGAAAAAATCATCTGATGGGTTGTTTAATACTGCCGGTAATATTATATTTTGTGTTGTGATTGGTCTGTCCAGAATAACACCATTTTGTATACTGGCGCCAAAAGAGGCGCATTAATTTACGAAGGAAATTTATAGAGAAGTTTGAAAAATAGTAATTTTGGCAAATATATCGTTTGTTTAATGCCAAAATTATGTTTATTTCAAATTCTCTTTAGAAGTTTGCGGATAAATAATTTAATTATGCAAACTTCTCTATAATCGCGCCGTGCTCCAGTATACAAATACATTCCATTCTGGACAGACCAGTTGTGATCTATTTTTGATACAACTTCTAAGGTAACTTCAATTCCATTTTCTAATATTAGACGGCGAATGGTAAGATAAATCTCCGGCAAGATGCTGGAGAAAAGTCTGATGATGGTATTCAATATATTTCTTTTTAGTGTTATATTTTAAAGCAATATCCCGGTATTCC
>DATDWB010000016.1:0-6047 GCA_035289845.1 Candidatus Nanoarchaeia archaeon
GGCAGTTAAATTGCATTCTTAATAATAGGAGTTAGAGGTATATAATATTATCTGCCAACCGGATAAAAAGCCTCAATTAAGTCAACAACACAAGGATCAGAGAAAGAGTCACTGGGAATTAATGTTACCTGTCTTAAAAAAGAATCACTGCGGATGACCTTCCCTAAATAAGGATAAAATAGTTCCGCCGCCAGCCAGCAAAAAGGTTTTTTGCTCCCCACCAATTGAGAAACATAATCCGGTAAACAGCCCTTTAGGATACCTATATTAACTTTAGGGCTGCCTCTACTGTCAGAATAGAAATGGAGACTGCTTTCATCAATTCCCGTGGGAAAAAGTTGAGTAATAGTTAAAAAACCGGTAGGAGCATAATTCGAAGATGAGGGCAGGTATTTCAAGTGGAATTTTCCTTTACTCCCATTGCTGAAAAATTTATTATTCCCATCTAAAGTAATCCCTTCCCGTTCTAAGAAATAGTCCGTTATATCTTCCAAGCTCATGATTATAACTCAATTATTCTTCCAGTCTTGCCAACGTTTATTACCCTGGTTTTGCCGATTTTCTCTTCAATTCCATGAGTTTCATGAATGTGCCCGCAAATGTGCAAGTCCGGCTGAAACTGTTCGATAGCTTTCCTTACTCCTTTACTGCCGGGGAACATCCCCAAACCCAAGATGCTTTCACTGGGCTGGATGTGAGTAACCATAAGTTTCTTTTTAACGCCAGCTAAGGAATCATGTGCTTTTTTAAGGGTGGTAAAGAACTGTTCCTCAGTCAACTGATGTATCCCTACGTCTGCGTATCCACAGCCGAAAATACCAATATCACCCAGTCTAATAACATAGCCATGCAAATCCAGAGCTCCATATTTATCGACCATAAAACCGGTTTCAGCTAAACCTTCATGATTCCCAGGTATAACTGCCACTTCCAATCCTTTCTCCTTAAAAGGGCCAATTAGCCCTTCCGTACTGCCATTATGGTCCACCAGATCACCGGCTAGTATAACTAAATCAACCTTTTCTTGGGCCCCCTTTTCGGCCATCTTTTTGATGAAAGCCCTATCACCATGCACATCACTTAAAGCCAGAATTTTCATAATATTTAAAGCGTAGGCCTATTTATAAACCTTTTGGTTTTGTAACTAAAAAGGGGTAAATTACTGGTTAGCCTAGTTAACTTTAAATATCAGTTGATAATTTAAGTTATCAAATGAAAAGAAAAAATATCAAGAATCTAATTAAAGAATACTTTTTCCTAAATCCAACCCTAAGGCTGAGAGTAAGGCAGGTTGAGCGTCGCGTGAAAGTGCCTTTGCCCTCAGTCATTCGCTACACTAAAGAATTAAAACAAGAATCTATCCTGAAGATTTCAGAAATTGCCGGGGTCGTGACTTATTCAGCGGATAGAGGATCACCGCAATTTCGATTAGAAAAGAGACTATTTAACCTGCAGCAGATGTTCTCCTGCAAGTTAATTGATTATATGATCCAACAATTAAGCTCTCCCAGCATTGTTCTATTTGGCTCTTACTCTAAAGGAGAGGACACAGAAAATAGTGATATCGACTTATATGTAGAGTCACCATCCAAGAAAAAAATAAATTTAGAGCAATTTGAGAAAATTCTGCAGAGAAGAATACAATTATTTAACTATAGAAATATTAAAGAGGCGGTGAACAAAGAATTGGCAAATAACATTGTCAATGGAATAACTTTAAATGGTTTTATAGAGGTATTTTGATGGAAAAAGATAGTACTTGGGAGGAATGTTTAGAAAGCAATTCTGCCATTTCAGTTACTCCAGATAGGGGTAAGGCTAAATCCCTAATTGATACGGCTGAGGGTAGAAATGAATTTTTAGATAAATCGCATCACAGGCTCAATTGCTGGGAATGAATCCGGACACGATAGATAGGAATTATCAGAGTCATATTGGTTTATTGAGGCAGGATTATCAAGACAGAGATTCGGGAAAAGAGATTTTACTAAAACAAGCTCAGCTGTTAGGAATTTCTCCGGAAACTATCACTGCCAACGTGCAATGGCATAATGATCTGAGAATGAGCTCAATGGATGGAATTTTATTGGGAACAAAACCCCAAACCAAAAGAGAGAAATTAGCCTGGATATTACGGGAAGTATTTGAATATCGAAGAATTGCGGAAGAAGATAAAAAACCGGTTATCAAGCTAATGTATGATTTTGTACGACATAATCCTAAATTAATTTTAGACTCAATAAATACTTTAGAACGAAAAAAAGAGAAAATAAAACAAAAAATGTCTAATTATTTGGAAGAACTGGAATTGTAAAGGATTTATTTTTCTAGGCTATTACATAATTCTTGAAAAAAAAGCACCTAAAAAGCAGCCGGAAAAAATAAATACCTCCTAAAAAAAGTATTTCAGCAATGACTGAAAGATTATACCACGGAACAACCTTAGAATACCTGCACCAGCAGTTAACGGAACATAATTGTTACCGGCACCAGGGCAAAAGCCCAGTATATTTTTACGACACCCTAAAACAAGCTGAGGAGATTGCTGCTCTTAGAGCCGACCAATGGAACGGCACGCCGGTAATAATAGCCTTAGACAAAAATAGATTAGAACATCTAAGAACGGAAGAAAGAAATATTTGGCCCTGCTGTGATAAAGTGGAAGCCAGAACATTTGAAGTTCTTATGGACATTAGAGAAAGTATTGAAGATGAAATTGAATGATGTATCACCCCAAAATCCCCAGTATTTCTTTCTTCTTTTTCTCCATCAGACCATTACTATCCGCTTCTAAATTCAGCCGCAATGCGTCTTCCGTATTGCTAGCCCGAAGATTGAACCACCAATCCTTAAAATACATCGATAACCCATCAAGGTGCAGAACTTTCTGCGCTTGACTAGAATACTTCTGCTCAACTTGTTTAATTACTGCCAGTTTATTCTTAACAGCAGTATTTATCTCCCCGGTAGAAAAATATTTTCGCAGAGGATTTACTAATTCCGATAATTTCTGGCGGCTAGAAGATAACAAATTAATAACCATTGCGGTAGAAATGAATGAACTCTCGCAATAATTATTCTCCTGGTAATACATGTGCCCAGACAACTCTCCGGCAAATTTAATTTTTTCTTGCCGCATCTTCTGCTTGATAAACGAATGCCCCACCCGGCCTAGGACTGCTCGGCCGCCATATTGGTTGATGGTCTCAGCTACCACTTTAGAACAGCGAACATCATGCATTATAGCTGCTCCGGGATTATCAGCCAGGATCTGAATAGATATCAAGGCAGTCATTATATCGGCGGGGATTATAGCCCCTTTTTCATCCACAAAAATGCAGCGGTCACCATCGCCATCGGTAGCTATTCCAAAATCAGCTTTTTCAGTTACTATTTTGTGCTGCAAGTCTTTAAGAGTAGAAAAATCCAGAGGGTTAGCTTGGTGGTGAGGAAAAGAAAAATCCAACGTAGTGTACATTTCAATTAATTTAACGGTTACAGAGTTAGGTTTTGACTTCAGTTTACCGTTCAATCTAGCAAATATTTTAGGAAAAGTGTACCCGCACATACCATTGCCAGCATCCAAAACTAGTTTTAGTGAGTTTAATCGCTTAAAGTTAACAAACTTTAGATTATAATCCACAAATAGGGAAAGATTATTTTTTGCAGTTACCTTGCCTTTAATTTTAGCCAGTTTATATTTGGCTAAATCTTTTTCCACTAATTGTTGAATAGCTTTTATTCCATTTTCTTCGCTGATGGGAAAAGCCTTCTCCCGGCAGAGTTTAAACCCATTATAATCTTTAGGATTGTGCGAAGCAGTAACCATGATGGAAGCTTCGGCTTCACGAGAACAAAAATAGAACATAGGAGTCGAACATAATCCAGCATCAATAACTTCCGCTCCCTGATCAGTTATGCCTTCAATTAATGCTGCAAATAATTTAGGAGAAGATAACCGCCCATCCCGGCCAACAACTATAGATTTAACTTGCAAGAATATTACTGCCGCCCGGCCTAGTTTGTAAGCCACAGCTTCATTAATTTCTGCGGGATATATTCCCCGAACATCATAAGCTTTGAATATTGTTCCCATGATCCACACCTAACTCTAAATTTACGATTTTGGTTTCAGGATTATTACTCCTGCCGTTATTCTTACTGTTATTCTTACTTTCAGCCTTATTAATCTTATCAATCTTATCAATCTGATCAATCTTATTAATGGAGCTATCATTTCCAGGGGAAGATTTTTCAGGCGGAGGTATTTGCTCCATAACCAACCTGGCAATTAGGTAGGCTATAGTTGATTCTGCTCCCTGATTAAGGTTGACTGAAAATTGTCCTAACCCATCATGACATCCGCCGCTGGATTCATCATAGATCATCTGGCGTAGAACGTTGTCGCCAATAAACCATCTGAAAACCTTCCAAGAGTCATTGAGATAAGATTTATCAGCAGTTATCTTATAGGCTAAAATTAGTGTCTGCACCATGCAGGAAGTGTCTATGGGCTGCTGATCAAAATAGGCCCGCTGTCCATTTCGCACATACCATCCGTTCTGGCCAATGGGATGGAATATTCCCTTTTCAATAGTCAATGTACTTAAAAATTGCAGAGTTTTTTCAGCAATTTTCAGATAGATATCCTCCTTAGTGAGGAGATAAGCATAGAACAGGCCTTCTGACAACTTGCTGTTAGCATAAGTAAGGTAGGGTTCAAACCAAACCCATTCCAGGGAAGAATTACTCTGAAACAGATCCAGAAGCTGATCAGCCAATTTTTTAGCTAAAGTTGTTTTTTCCAACTCAGGATAAACTAGATTGAAGTGGTAGATTCCAGCCAAAATGAAAGCCAAGGCGCGGGGAGAGGTTATTTTTCCGGCGGCATTTAAAGCCAGATTAAATATATTTTTAGCTCGCAGACGAAGGTCATTCGGCAACTGAGAATTGATAACACATCCTAATGCCCAAAGGGCCCGTCCGTGGGCATCATCTGACCATTGATCAAGATTTATTTCCCGCTGATAGTTTACAAGATTATAACACCGGCCGTCTTCTTGCTGGACGTAAGCGATGAAATTAATATATCTGCTTATAAGATTAAGTATTGATTCGGTTGATTCTGTTGATGCGTAAGATTGATTGGATTTATCCTTAAACTGTTGATAATGCATCACGCAAGCTATTAACGCCCGAGAATTATCATCCAAAGTATAGCCAGTAGCAGGGTCAGGATAAGTTTTATTTGCAAATTGAATTATTCCAAATTCATCCGTAAGATTTTTAATTTGAGAAAAAGTAATTTTAGGCAAAGCAGAGTTAGGTTCTGCAAAATCTTTTAAATTACTTTTTATTAGGTTTAAGTATGACAAAGCCACATTAGACCAAGTCATGGGACGAGTAAAAGCGTAGGCATTCTGAGACATCTGTTCCCGCAAAGATTTATTTTCAAGCAGCTGCAATATTGGGCCGGTGAAAGGATTAGGAGTATCGTATTCTACCAGTAAGCCCCGTTCTGGAGTTACTAAATCTTGGGCATGCAAAAACGGAGTAGAAATGGCCGGCCGGCCGCTGCCCAAGGCGTAGGATAAAGTCCCACTAGAGATCTGATTAGGGTTTATGCCGGAAGAGACATAAAAATCACAGGCGGTAAGATATTTTATAATTTCTTGAAGGGAAAGGTATTGATTATAAAATTTAACATTATTCTGCAAGCCAAGCTCTTTTATTTTTCGGGTAAGAAAACGACGGTATTTTTCCCCCTCATTTTTTCTGACCACGGGATGGGTTTCTCCTAGAATTAGATACAGAAAATTAGGATACAATTTAACCACTTCCGGCAGAGAATCAATTACTTGTTCATAACCCTTGCCCGAACTCATCAAACCAAAAGAAACCGCCAGGAGTTTATTCCCATATCCAACCTCTCGTTTGGCAATCTGGGGATCAATAAATTGTACTGAAGGTATGCCGTGAGGTATAACAGTTATCGGAGTTGGTATTTCGGTAGTTACACCATAATCTTCCCGCAGGATATCCTTTCC